>DRPO01000108.1 GCA_011330835.1 Gammaproteobacteria bacterium
CGGCCAACCAGGCGGTTTCGCTGCATCCCGATTTCGAGTATCTGGTGGTTCAGGCGGGCGATGAACGGCTGGTGCTGGCCGAAGCGCTGCATGACTCGGCCTTGCAACGGTATGGCGTCGACGATGCCCGCGTCATCGGACGTTGCAAGGGCGGCGACCTGGAAGGGCAGTTGCTGCGTCATCCTTTCTATGATCGCCAGGTCCCGGTCATCGTCGGCGACCACGTGACGGCGGAGGCGGGCACCGGGGCGGTGCATACCGCGCCCGGCCATGGTCAGGAGGACTATGTGGTGGGCCAACACTATGATCTGCCGGTGGACAACCCGGTCGGCCCCGATGGCCGCTTTCTGCCGGATACGCCGCTGTTTGCCGGCGAGTCGGTCTTCGAGGCCAACGAGCGGGTGCTGGCGGTGCTGGAGGAGCGGGGCGCGCTGTTGCATCGGGAGAAGCTGCGCCACAGCTATCCGCATTGCTGGCGTCACAAGACGCCGATCATCTTCCGCGCCACGCCGCAGTGGTTCATCAGCATGGACAAGCGCGGCCTGCGGAAGAATGCGCTGAAGGCCATCGAGGATGTCGGCTTCATGCCCGACTGGGGCAAGGCGCGGATCGCCGGCATGATCGAGAATCGTCCCGACTGGTGCATTTCGCGCCAGCGCAACTGGGGCGTGCCGATCCCGCTGTTTATCCATCGTCAAACCAGCGAGCCGCATCCCGATACTCCGGCGCTGATCGAGGCGGTGGCGCAACGGGTCGAGCAATCCGGCATCGACGCCTGGTTCGATCTCGACCCGGCGGAGCTGCTGGGCGATGACGCAGACGACTATCTCAAGGTCGCCGACACGCTGGACGTGTGGTTCGATTCCGGCGTGACGCATTTTTCGGTGCTGGAGCAGCGCGACGATCTCGGTTTTCCCGCCGATCTGTACCTCGAAGGCTCGGATCAGCACAGGGGCTGGTTCCAGTCCTCGCTGCTGACCTCGGTGGCGATGCGCGACCAGGCGCCGTATCGCAATGTGCTGACGCACGGCTTCACGGTGGACGCCAAGGGCGAGAAGATGTCCAAATCGCGCGGCAACGTGGTCGCGCCGCAGAAGGTCATCAAGAACCTGGGCGCCGATATCATCCGGCTCTGGGTGTCGTCCTGCGACTACAGCCGGGAGATGACGGTCTCCGACGAGATCCTGCGCCGCATGGCGGACGCCTATCGCCGGCTGCGCAATACGACCCGCTTTCTGCTCGCCAACCTGCACGATTTCGATCCGGAGAAGCACCTGCTGCCGCCGGACGAGCTGATCGCGCTCGATCGCTGGCTGATCGGTCAGGCCGACCGGTTGCAGGCGGAGATTCTCGACGCCTACGCCGATTACCAGTTTCATCTGGTGTACCAGAAGACGCTGAACTTCTGCTCGGTGGAGCTGGGCAGCTTCTATCTCGATGTCATCAAGGATCGGCAGTACACCTGCAAGACGGAGAGCCTGGCGCGGCGCTCCACGCAGACGGCGATGTACCACGTGGTCGAGGCGCTGACGCGCTGGCTGGCGCCGGTGCTAACCTTTACCGCCGAGGAGGCTTACCAGGCCATTCCGGGGCGGCGCGGGAATTCCATCTTTCTGGAGCAGTGGTACGACCAACTGGCGCCGACGCCACGGGACGGCGATCTCGACGATGCTTTCTGGCGGCTGATCCTGGCGGTTCGCGAGGCGGTCGGCCCGACGCTGGAAACGCTGCGCAATGAAAAGATCATCGGCTCATCGCTGGACGCCGAGGTGACGCTGTACTGTGACGAGGCGCTGTTGACGCAACTGGCGCGCGTCGGCGACGAGCTGCGGTTCATCCTGATCACCTCCTACGTACACCTGCGCCCGCTGGCCGACAAGCCCGAGTCGCTGGAAACCCGCGAACTCGCCGCCGGCCAGAAGCTGGCGGTCGAAGCGACGGCTTCGACCCATGGAAAGTGCGTGCGCTGCTGGCATCACCGCGAGGATGTCGGCCAGCACGCGGATCACCCGGAGCTTTGCGGACGCTGTATCGAGAACATCGAAGGCGACGGCGAGGTTCGGCGCTATGCTTAGGTGGCTGTGGCTCAGCGCCGTGGTGATCGCCGCCGACCAGGCCAGCAAGATCGCGGCGGAAAGGCTGTTGTCGCTGCACGAGCAGGTCGCCGTCATTCCCGGCTTTTTCAACTTCACGCTGGCCTACAACGAAGGCGCGGCCTTCAGTTTCCTCAGTAACGCCGGAGGCTGGCAGCGCTGGTTCTTCACCGCGCTGGCGATCGGCGTCAGCGCCATCCTGATCGTCTGGCTCAAGCGCCTGAAACCGGGGGACTGGCAACCCGCGCTGGCGCTGGCGCTGATCATTGGCGGCGCGCTGGGCAACCTGATCGACCGAATGGCCTATGGGCATGTGATCGATTTTATCCAGTGGTATTACCGCGACTGGTACTGGCCGTCCTTCAATATCGCCGATTCGGCCATCAGCGTGGGCGCGGCGATTTTGATCCTCACCGCCCTGTTCGGCCATGACGAAGCCGCCAGCCCGTCGGAGTCCTCATGAACGACGACCTCCAGATCACGCCCGGCTGCACGGTCCGCATGCATTTCTCGCTGGCGCTGGAAGATGGAACGGTCATGGACGCCACCCACGATGGCGAGCCGATGACCTTCACCCTGGGCGACGGAACCCTGATCGAAGGGCTGGAGCTGGCGCTGATCGGTCTGCGCGCCGGCGACCGGCAGTCCCTGTCGATCCCGCCGGAAACCGGGTTCGGCTATCCCGATCCCGACAATATCCACGAAATGCCGCTGTCGGAGTTCTCGCCGGAACTGCAACCCGAGGCGGGGCTGATCATGAGCTTCAATACGCCGGATGGCGACGAGGTTCCAGCGACCATTCTGGCCGTCGAGGGGGATCGGGTGCGGGTGGATTTCAATCATCCGCTGGCGGGGCATGAGGTGGTTTTCAGCGTGGAAATTCTCGACGTGCGCCCCCCTGAATCCGACCCCGAACCCGCAACGTGAGGCTCTCCATGGATGTCACCCTGGCCAACCCCCGAGGATTCTGCGCCGGCGTCGATCGCGCCATCGAGATCGTCGAACGCGCCCTGGAGCTGTTCGGCCCGCCAATCCACGTTCGCCACGAGGTCGTGCACAATCGCTATGTAGTCGACGACCTCAAGAACAAGGGCGCGATCTTCGTCGAGGAACTGGACGAGGTTCCGGAAAACAGCATCGTCATTTTCAGCGCCCACGGCGTCTCGAAAGCCGTCCGGCAAGCCGCCAGGGAGCGCGGGCTGAAGGTCTTCGACGCCACCTGCCCGCTGGTGACCAAGGTTCACATGGAAGTGCGCAAGTACGCCGAGGAGGGGCGCGAGGTCATCCTCATCGGTCATGAAGGGCATCCGGAAGTGGAAGGCACCATGGGACAGTTCGATACCTCGCACGGCGGTCGGATCTTTCTGGTCGAATCGCCCGAGGATATCGAGCAACTGGTTATCGCCAACCCCGAACGCATGGCTTACGTCTCCCAGACCACGCTGTCGGTGGACGACACCAGCGCCATTATCGATGCGCTGCGCGCCCGCTTTCCCCAGGTCACCGGCCCGCGCCGCGACGACATTTGCTACGCCACCCAGAACCGGCAGGACGCCGTCAAGTCGCTGGCGAAAAGCTGCGACGTGGTGCTGGTCGTCGGCTCGGTGAACAGCTCCAACTCCAATCGCCTCCGGGAACTGGCGGAGAAACAGGGGATCCGGGCCTACCTGATCGATTCGGCCAGCGACCTGAAACCGGAATGGCTCGCCGGCGCGCAACGCGTCGGCGTCACGGCCGGCGCTTCGGCGCCGGAAGTGCTGGTGAAGTCGGTGCTGCTGAAACTGAAGTCTCTTGGCGCGCGGGATATTGCCGAACACACCACCATCGAGGAGCATGTGACGTTTTCGCTACCCCGCGACCTGGCGAAACGCGAGGGCTGAAGGGAGAGGATCGACCAGGGGCGAACACGCCAGTTCGCCCCTACGGATCCACAAACTGGATTCCGGGTCTCGCTACGCTCGCCCGGAATGACGGCGGGAAGGAGTGCGTATTTATATACTTCTCGCACTCAAGAATACCCCATCCATGGCGTGCGTCTTTTCGCCGATCGCTGCGTTGCAAAAACTTGGCGCAGCCCCACTATGCCTGCGTTTTTGCGCCTTGCCCTCGACGAAAATCCACGCACCCTGAATGGGGTATTCTTGAACGCGAGAAGTATATAAAAGCGGTGAGTGCCGATTAATTGGAAAAACACGCTCACTGCACGTTGATCGCATCATAAGTTGCTGATTTTTATACGATCAATTTTAAGCGCGATTGCCCTGGTTGCTAAGACAAACGATAGCAAAGCTCCCACCCACCTTGCGGATGAGGATGCGGTTGGCGTTTTACTCCGCCATCGAGCCCACCTCGTCATTCCCGCCCACCTCGTCATTCCCGCGAAAGCGGGAATCCAGCGCCTCGTTCTGGATTCCGGGTCCTCGCTCCACTCAGCCCGGAATGACGGGCGAGAGCGGGGTGGTGAGGGTTCGGCAAAAGCGGCAACCCGTCACGTTATCGCCACAGCCTCTCTCCGACCGAAAACTATCCCGCGGCTCGCGACTCCAATACTAAACCCGCATTCCCCGATCCCGTGAGGAATGCGGGTTAAATCAGAACAACCACAATCCGGACTCATGGCCCGCAAACCGAGACAGTATCTGCCCGATCACCCGCACCTGATCACGCACCGAACCGAGCCGGGGCTCTACGGTTTTCTGTCGGCGGACGACTACAAATCCTGGTTGCACTTTCTGGGGGAGGCGGCGGAAAAGAC
>DRPO01000109.1 GCA_011330835.1 Gammaproteobacteria bacterium
CAGCCCCGCCAGCAGCAACGCCGACTTCACCTGAGCGCTGGCGACCGGCAACCGGTAATCGATGCCGCGCAGCGTCTGGCCGCCGTGAATGTTCAGCGGCGGCGTCCCATTCTCGCCGGTATCGATTTTCGCGCCCATCAGCGCCAGCGGCTCGGTCACCCGACGCATCGGCCGCTTGCTCAACGAGGCATCGCCGCGCAACGTCACATCGAAGCCCTGCCCCGCCAGCAAGCCGGACAGCAACCGCATCGACGTGCCCGAATTGCCGAGATCCAGCGGCTGCTCCGGCGCGCGCAACCCATGCATTCCCACGCCCTGGATATCCACCCGCCCCTCATCCGGGCCATGAATCGTCACCCCCATCGCGCGAAACGCATCGAGGGTCGCCAGACAATCCTCGCCATCGAGAAAACCGCTCACGCGGGTAATCCCCTCGGCGATCGCCCCCAGCATGATCGAGCGATGCGAGATCGACTTATCCCCGGGAACGCGAAGGCTCCCATCGACGGTCCCGCCGGGAGTGACATGAAAATCCAGATTATTGCTCATAAGCTAAAGATGTAATCCTGACCTGCCGTATATGTAGGCCTGATAAGCCAAAGGCGCATCAGGCATTGCTCACCGCCCCCCTGGGAGCGCCGGCGTCCCGCCGGCAAAGGCGCTATTCAGCGCCAAAACCACCCAATCGCCTGATGCGCCTTCGGCTCATCAGACCACCACACCGAAGTACGCACTCCTTCCCACCGTCATTCCGGGCGAGCGCAGCGAGACCCGGAATCCAGATCGCGACGCTGGATTCCCGCTTTCGCGGGAATGACAGAAAGCGTAATCGGGCGATAATTCGCCCCGATGCGCCTTCGGCTTATCAGGCCTACGGCTTCCCCTTAATGCACAAACCCGTCCCGCGCCTTTTTCGCGCGCGAGAAGATGGTTTCCAGCGCCGCTTCGTCGCCTTGCTCGATGGCCTTTTTCAATTCGTCGAGATCCGCCTGGTAGTTGGCCATGGCGAGCAACAACGCATCCCGGTTGTGCAGGCAGATGTCGCGCCACATCACCGGGTCGCTGGAGGCGATCCGGGTAAAATCGCGGAACCCGCCGGCGGCGTACCGGAATATCTCTTCGGAGGCTTCCTGCCGCGCCAGACTATCCACCAATCCAAAGGCCAGCATGTGCGGCAGATGGCTGGTGGCGGCCAGAATGCGGTCATGTCGCTCCACCGGCATCTGTTCCACCTCGGCGCCCACGGCCCGCCACATCGCTTCGACCCGGGCGACGGCCTCCGGATCGGTTTCGGCCAGCGGCGTCAGCAACACCCGCCGCCCCCGGTACAAATCCGCGACCGCGGCGGCGGCGCCGCTGTTTTCCGTGCCAGCGATCGGATGGCCCGGCACAAAATTGGCCGGAAGTCCGCCGAGGGCCGCTTCCACCTGGCGCACCACCGAGCCCTTGACGCTGCCCACATCGGTGAACACGGCGTCCGGCTTGAGCCGACCGGCGAACTGTTCCACGACCTGCCGGGTCGCGCCCACCGGCGCGGCGATGACGATCATGTCGGCGGCGCTCACCGACGCGCCGATGTCGTGACTGGCTTCGTCGATCAGGCCCCGCGCCAGGGCCGTGGCGAGATTGTCGGGGTTGCGCCCCACGCCAACCACATGCCGGCAGTACCCTGCCCGGCGCAGCCCCATCGCCAGGGAGCCGCCGATCAGGCCAACGCCGATGACGCACAGCCGGTCGATCATAAAACCCTTTCCAGCGCGCGCAGAAAAAAGGCGTTTTCTTCCGGCGTCCCGACCGTGACCCGGAGGTGATTGGGCAAACCGTAGTTGGCGACGGGGCGAACGATTACGCCTTCGCGCAGCAGCGCGTCGAACACCGGCCCCGCCGGGCGCCCCATGTCGATACAGAGAAAATTGCCCACCGACGGAATCCAGGCCAGCCCCAGTTCGTCGCAGCCGCTGGACAGTTGCGCCAGCCCCTGACGATTGTTCTCCCGGCTACGCTGGACAAAGGCCTCGTCATCGAGCGCGGCCTCGGCGGCGGCCAGCGCGGCGCTGTTGACATTGAACGGCGCGCGCACGCGATTCACCACGGCGGCCAGTTCCGGCGAGGCCACGCCATAGCCGACTCGCAAGCCGGCCAGGCCATGGATTTTGGAAAATGTGCGCGTCACCAGCAAATTGGGGTAATCATCCAGCCAGCGCAAGCCGTTGGGAAAGTCCTCCTCCTCGACGTATTCGGTATACGCCTCGTCCAGCACCACGATCACCCGCGACGGCAAGGCGTCGATAAAGGCCTTCAGCGGCGCCTCGCGCAACCAGCCTCCGGTCGGATTGTTGGGGTTGGCGATAAAGACCACCCGTGTCTTTTCATCCACCCGCGCCGCCAGCGCGTCGAGATCATGACCATGGGGCGATTGCGGATTATCGGCGGGCAGCGCGGGCGCGACCTTCGCCGCCGCCCCGCTGGCCTGGGTATAGATGGCGTACATGGCGAAGGCGTGCTCGGAATAGACCGCGTTCACGCCAGGCCCCAGAAAACTCCGCGCCGCCATGTCGATCACATCGCTGGAGCCGCTGCCCAGCACCAGTTGTTCGGGCGCGACGCCGTGGCGCTCGGCCAGCTTGTTGCGCAACCGGAAACCGTTGTCGTCGGGATAGATATGAATGCCGGGAATTTCGCCAGCAGCCGCCGCCACGCCCTTCTGGCTCGACCCCAGCGGATTTTCGTTCGAGGCCAGTTTGACGATCCGCGAAAGCCCCAGTTCGCGCTGCAATTCCTCGATGGGCTTGCCGGGCTGGTAGGGATGCAAACCCTGCACGCCCGCCGTCGCCAGGGACAAAAAATCCACCGCCGACATTACAACACCGCCCGGGGATAGGAACCCAGCACGCGCACCATTTGCGCGGTCTGCTCCAGTTCCGCCAGCGCCTTCCTGATCCGCTCTTCTTCCTGATGTCCTTCCACATCGAGGAAAAAGACGTATTCCCAGTTGATGCCCCGGGAGGGCCGCGATTCGATGCGCGTCAGGCTGACATTGTTTTTCGCCAGCGGCGACAACAGCGCATGCAGCGAACCGGGACGATTGTGCGCGGAAATCAGCAACGAGGTTTTGTCGTCGCCGCTGGGCGCCACCGGATGGCGGCCAATCACCAGAAAACGGGTGACGTTCTCGGGATTGTCCTCGATGTTGCGCTGGATGATTTGCAAGCCATAGTGCTCGACCGCCACTTCGCCGGCGATGGCCGCGCTGCCCGGCTCGCTGGCGGCCCGGCGGGCGGCGTCGGCATTGCTGGAAGCGTGAATTCTCTCGACGCCCGGCATGTGGGCGTCCAGCCACTCGCGGCACTGCGCCAGGGATTGCGGGTGGGAATAGATGCGCTGAATCTTGCCGGACTCGGACTCGTTCGACAGCAGGTGCTGGTGAATCCGCATCTCCACCTCGCCGCAGATTTTCAGCGGCGAGTGCAGAAAACTGTCCAGTGTATGGTTGACCACGCCCTCGGTGGAGTTCTCGATCGGCACGACGCCATAGTCGCAAACCCGCGACTCAACCTCGCGAAAAACCTCGTTGATCGCGCCCAGCGGCTTGGCGTGGATCGAATGACCAAAGTGCTTGAGCGCGGCGGCGTGGGTAAAGGTGCCTTCCGGCCCGAAATAGGCCACCGTCTGCCGCTCCTCCAGCGCCAGGCAGGCCGACATGATCTCGCGAAACAGCCGCGCCATTTCCTCGTCGTCCAGCGGCCCGGGGTTGGCGGCCTTGATCCGCTGCAACACCTGCGCTTCGCGCTCGGGGCGATAGAAAGAAACCGTCTCGTCCGCGCTGCGCTTGACCTTGGCGACCCGCGCCGCGCAGCGCGCCCGTTCGCTGATCAGTTCAAGGATCTTGTCATCGACCGCGTCGATCTGCTGGCGCAATTCGTCGAGAGATTTTTCGTCGCTCATGTCGTATCGGGCTCTGGGTCAGACCACGCGGACTTTCAGTACGCCGTCGATCGCGGCCAGTTGCGAACAACAGCCGTCTTCCACCGTGGCGTCGATATCCACCAGCGTGACCGCCAGGTCGCCGCGCGATTCGTTGCGCATGTGGTCGATATTGAGGCCGGCGCCGCCCAGTTCATGCGAGATCTGCCCCAGCATGTCCGGGCGGTTTTCGTTGATAATGACAATGCGCGACTCGCCGCTGCGATCCAGCGAAATCTCGGGGAAATTCACCGAATTTCTGATCACGCCGTTCTCCAGGAAATCGCGCAATTCCTCGGCCACCATGATGGCGCAGTTGTCCTCGGCCTCGCGCGTCGAAGCGCCCAGATGCGGCAGGGTAATCGCTCGCGGATGCGCGATCAGCTCATTGGTCGGAAAGTCGCAAACGTAGCTGTAGATTTTTCCACTCTCCAGCCCCTTCAGCACCGCCTCGTCATCGACGATCCCCTTGCGGGCGAAATTGACGATGACGACATTGTCCTTCATCAATTTCAGGCTTTGTTCATTGATCAGCCCGCGCGTGGAATCGATCAGCGGGACGTGGAAAGTGATGAAATCGGACTTGCCCAACAGTTCATCGACGCTCTGGGCCGACTGAACCTCGGACGACAGTTCCCAGGCGCGCCGAACGGTGATCGACGGATCGAAACCGATGACGTTCATGCCCAGCGCGCGCGCCGCGTTGGCGACCTGCACGCCAATCGCGCCGAGGCCGATCACGCCCAGCGTGCGGCCCGGCAATTCGAAACCGCCGAACTGCTTCTTGCCCTGTTCGACCGCCGTCGCCAGCGTGGCGTTGTCGCCTTCGAGGCCTCGCACAAAATCCCGGGCCTGGCAGATATTCCGGCAGCCGATCAGCATCGCCGCCAGCACCAGCTCCTTGACGGCGTTGGCGTTGGCGCCGGGCGCGTTGAACACCGGAATGCCCAGGCCGCTGAGCTTGTCCACGGGAATATTGTTGACGCCGGCGCCGGCGCGACCGACCGCGATCAGCGACTCCGGAATGTCCATCTCGTGCATGTTGTAGGAGCGCAGAATAATGCCATCCGGCGAGGCGGTTTCCGAGGTGATCTCGTAACGCCCCAGCGGCAGACGCTCCAGTCCGCGAGGAGAAATGTTGTTCAGCGTCAGAATCTTGAATTTATCCATTTTGCTTTTCGAACTCCCGCATGAAATCGATCAGCGCATCGACGCCCGCTTCGGGCATGGCGTTGTAAATGCTGGCGCGCATGCCGCCCACCGAACGGTGCCCCTTGAGCGTCACCAGACCCTCGGCGGCGGCGCCCTCCAGAAACTGGCCATCCAGCTCCGGCTTCGCCAGCGTGAACGGAACATTCATCCACGAACGGCTTTGCGGCTCGACCGGATTGGCGTAGAAATCCGACTCGTCAATGGCCTGGTAGAGTTTTTCCGCCTTGCGCCGGTTGACTTCGGCGACCACGTCGAGCCCGCCCTGGTCCTTGATCCATTTGAACACCAGGCCCGCCAGATACCAGCCATGGGTTGGCGGCGTGTTGAGCATCGAGCCTGCTTTCGACTGAAGGCTGTAGCTGAGCACATCGGGCAACGCCGGATCGGGATCGCCAATCAAATCCTCCCTGACGATCACCAGCGTCAAACCGGCCGGGCCGATATTCTTCTGCGCGCCGGCGTAGATCAGACCAAAACGCGAGACGTCGATCGGTCGCGAGAGAATGGTGGAGGACATGTCGGCCACCAGCGGAACGTCTCCCGTCTCGGGAATCCAGTGAAATTCGACCCCGCCGATGGTTTCGTTCGGCGTGTAGTGGAGATAGGCCGCGTCGCTGTCCAGCGACCAGTCCTCGAAGGCGGGAATGGTCGTGAAACCGCTGTCCTCGCTGCTGGCGACCACGTTGACATTGCAGTATTTTTTCGCGGCGGCAATCGCCTTTTTCGACCAGGCGCCGGTATTCACATAGTCGGCCCGGTCGCGACCCCGCAACAGGTTCATGGGAATCGCCGCGAATTGCGCGCTGGCCCCGCCCTGCAGGAACAGCACCTTGTAGTTATCCGGTATCGCCAAAACCTCGCGCAAATCCGCCTCGGCCTGCTCGGCGATCGACATGAATTCCTTGCCGCGATGACTCATTTCCATCACCGACATGCCGGTTCCCCGCCAGTCGAGCATTTCCTCGCGCGCCTGCTTGAGCACCGCGGACGGCAACATCGCCGGTCCGGCGCTGAAATTAAAGACTCTGTTCATGGATTTCCCGTTTGAAGTTTCCCTGAATTCGAAATAATGAATAGGCCGTGGCGATCCCGCCGGCGCGGCGGGATCGGGCCTACGAATCTGCGTTGTCGCTTCCGGCAGGCTCATCGCCCGAATCAGCCTGCTCTTCCGTTTCGTCGTCTCCCAGGTTTTCGATCCGCTCGACCTCGACCAGGGTTTCATTTTTTCCGAGACGAATGAGCGTGACGCCCTGGGTGTTTCTGCCCACCGTGGAGATGCCCTCCGCCGGCGTCCGCACCAGCAGGCCGCCATTGGTGATCAGCATGACCTCATCCTGTTCGCCGACCAGGGTCGCGCCGACGACCTTGCCGTTGCGCTCGCTGGTCTGGATGGCGATGACGCCCTGTCCGCCGCGATTCTGTACTGGATATTCAGACAGCGGCGTGCGCTTGCCGTAACCATGCTCGGTGGCGGTCAGCACCGCGCAGTCCACCGCCGGATCGAAAACCGCCAGCGAGATCACCTGCTGGCCTTCGCCCAGGCGAATGCCGCGCACGCCGCGCGCCACCCGCCCCATCGGACGAACATCGGACTCGTGGAAACGAATCGACTTGCCGGCGTTGGTAAACATCATGACATCCTGCTGGCCGTCGGTCAGTCGGACGCCCACCAGTTTGTCGCCATCGACCAGATCCAGCGCGATGATGCCATTGGCGCGGGGTCGCGAAAAATCCGCCAGCGGCGTTTTCTTGACCGTGCCATTGCGCGTCCCCATCAGCACATAGGAGCCTTCGGTATATTCCCTGACGGGCAAGATCGCCTGCACCCGCTCGCCATCTTCCAGCGGCAGCAGATTGACGATGGGACGCCCTCGCGCGGCGCGGGACGCCAGCGGCAATTCATAGACCTTGAGCCAGTACACCTTGCCGGCGCTGGTGAAGCATAAAATGGTGTCGTGGGTGTTGGCCACGAACAGCTTTTCGATGAAGTCCTCATCCTTCATCTTGGTCGCCGCCTTGCCGCGGCCGCCGCGCCGTTGCGCGTGATAGTCCTCCAGCGGCTGCGCCTTGACATAGCCGGCCCGCGACAGCGTCACCACCACATCCTCTTCGCTGATCAGATCCTCCAGCGACAGATCCAGGTGGGATTCGATAATTTCGGTGCGGCGGTCATCGGCGAACTCATCCTTGACGGCGACCAGCTCCTCGCGGATGACCTCGGTCAGACGGTCGGGATTGGAGAGAATTTCGATCAGACCGTGAATGCGCTTGATCAGCTCCTCGTATTCATTATTGATCTTGTCCTTTTCCAGCCCGGTGAGACGATGCAGGCGCAGCTCCAGAATCGCCTGGGCCTGGGCCTCGGAGAGCCGATAACCGCCCTCCTGCAAACCGTATTCCTCGCCCAGATCATCGGGACGGCTGGCGTCGGAGCCGGCTCGCGCCAGCATGGCCGTGATCATGCCAGGCTCCCAGAGCCGCGAAAGCAGGCCTTCGCGCGCTTCCGCCGGCGAAGCGGACGCCTTGATCAGCTCGATCACCTCGTCGATATTGACCAGCGCGACCGCCAGTCCTTCCAGGATATGCGCCCGCTCCCGCGCCTTGCGCAATTCGTATATCGTGCGCCGGGTGACCACCTCGCGGCGATGCGCCAGAAACGCCTCCAGCGCCTGCTTGAGATCGAGCAACTGGGGCCGGCCATTGACCAGCGCCACCATATTGATCCCGAAAACGGTCTGCAACTGAGTGAGCTTGAACAGATTGTTCAGGACCACCTCGGCCACCTCGCCGCGCCGCAACTGGATGAGCATGCGCATGCCCTCCTTGTCCGACTCGTCGCGCAGTTCGGTGATGCCCTCGATTTTCTTTTCCTTGACCAGCTCGGCGATCTTCTCCAGCAACTTCGCCTTGTTGACCTGATACGGCAGCTCGGTAACGATGATCCTGTCGCCGCGACCGCCGCTGCTGTCGGTCTCGAAATGCGTGCGGGCGCGCATATAGATCTTGCCGCGTCCGGTCTTGTAGGCCTGGCGGATGCCCCGCGCGCCATTGATAAAGGCCGCCGTCGGAAAATCCGGCCCCGGCACATGCTCCATCAGGTCATCGATGGAGATCGAAGGATCGTCGATCACCGCCACGCAGGCGTCGACGATTTCACCCAGATTATGCGGCGGGATATTGGTCGCCATGCCCACCGCGATGCCCGCCGAGCCATTGACCAGCAGGTTCGGTATGCGCGACGGCAGCACCGCCGGCTCGAACTCCGACTCGTCATAATTGGGCTGGAACTCGACCGTCTCCTTGTCGATATCCATCAACAACTGGTGCGCGATCTTCGCCATGCGCACCTCGGTGTAGCGCATCGCCGCCGGCGAGTCGCCATCCACCGAGCCGAAGTTGCCCTGCCCGTCGATCAGCATGTAACGCAGTGAAAACGGCTGCGCCATCCGCACCATCGTGTCATAGATCGCGCTGTCGCCGTGCGGGTGATACTTACCCATGACATCGCCGACCACGCGCGCCGA
>DRPO01000110.1 GCA_011330835.1 Gammaproteobacteria bacterium
CACTTATTTTTAGCTTGTATTCTTCTCCAAGAACACATGCGGCTTTCAAAAATTCAACAGCATCGTCAACATTGCTATTGCCTTCTGCCCGACTAGCACCAGACCAGAAGATGGTCAATAAGATAATCAATGCTAAATTTCTTCTTTTGTGTTCGATCATTGCGAATCCCTCTCATTTAATACTCTCATGGTCTAACGCTTAGTCATCATCCCATTGACGTGTTAAAACACGTCAATGGGATACATATCTACATTTGACCCTATTTTGAAAACTGTTCACCCGCTCCAGATGGTAGCCTATTAGTTGCATTGAATCAATGACTTGAAAACTTTTGTTTCGCCTACGCTACCGCCAGACGCGGTCTCTTTGGCGGAGATATGCGTCAGCCTTTGGGGATATGCGTCAATGTGACGAATATCCGGGAATTTTTCATCTTTTCATTCGCGCGCGTTTCCGTCTCGACTTTCACCCTTCTTGAGCTTCTGCAACGTAGTTCCATGCTCCTTCACCCCTCCTCCCACAACGCCCTGTAAAGCCCACTAACCCTCTGCGTTCTCATGCTAAGCGCATCCCGAACCGCCCCTTCACTCGCACAGACAACAACCTTTTCCCGCGCGCGGGTGAGCCCGGTGTAAAACAACTCGCGGGTAACAACAGGACTATCCTGCTCCGGCAGCACGAGTATAACTTCCTGAAATTCCGAGCCCTGGCTTTTGTGAATGGTCATGGCGTAGACGGTTTCATGCGCGGGTAGCCGGGCGGTCAGGATGGGTCGGGCGGTGTTGTCGCCATCGGGGAACCAGGCGCGCAGGCGGCCCTGAGGGTCGCGCAGGATGAGGCCGATGTCGCCGTTGAAGAGTTGCTGGGCGTAGTCGTTGACGGTGACCATGATGGGTTGGCCGTGGTAGAGGCCGCGGTTGTCGGCGCCGAGGGCGCGTTCGATGAGGGCGTTGAGGTTGGCGACGCCTTGGGGGCCGTCGCGCAGGGCGCAGAGGACGCGCAGGCGGTTGAGTCCGCGCAGGGCTTGGGCGGGGTCGCTGGTTTCGCGGAGGCTTTGGAAGACGGGGACGATTTGTTTCTGGAGGAGTTGGTTGAGGGTGGCGGGGTCGGCGGCGCGCCAGTGGACCTGGGGTTCGCCGGCGCGCAGGGTTTGCAGGGTGGCGTTGCTGTCGCCGGCGTTGACGGCGCGGGCGAGCGCGCCGATGCCGCGGTGGGGGTCGAAGCGGCGGCTGTGGCGCAGGATGATGAGGTGGTCGGCCATGACGGGGTGAGGCGCATCGGCCACGGGCAGCCTGTCACCAGTCAATTGCCGAATCCGCCTGGCGGTTTCGGGGCTGTAGGTTTCGCCGCCGTCGCCGCAGAGGTCTGCCATGATCTGGCCGGCTTCGACGGAGGCGAGCTGGTAGCGGTCGCCAAGCAGGATCAACCGGGCGTCGCTCGGCAGGGCGGCCATGAGCCGGGCCATCATGGGCAGGTCGACCATGGAGACTTCATCGATGATGATCTGGTCGAAGGGCAGCGGGTTGTCGGGGCCGTGGCGGGGGCGGACGCGGCCGGGGCGCATGCCGAGCAGGCGGTGGAGGGTTTTGGCTTCGTCGAGGTCGGCCAGCAGGTCGGGATTGGCTTCGCGGATCGCTTCGGTCATGCGCGCGGCGGCCTTGCCGGTGGGGGCCGCGAGGGCGATGCGCGCCGAGTCGCCGCCGGGCTGGGCGCGAAGCTGTTCGAGGATGCGCGCGAGCGTCCAGGTTTTGCCGGTGCCGGGGCCGCCGCTGATGATGCAGAAGCGGTGCGTGACGGCCAGGGCGACGGCGACGCGCTGCCAGTCGACGCCCTCGCCTCGGCTGTCGGGGAATTGCTCGGCCAGTCTGGCCTTGAGCGCGGCTTCGTCCAGCGCGGGGGGGGCGGCGGCGAGCAGGCGACGCAGGGCGCGGAGCACTTGTTGTTCCCAGGCGTGGTAGCGGGCGAGGTAGAGGCGGCCCTGGTCGAGGATCAGGGGTCGGCCCTGCTCGCCGGGTTCGCCGACCAGTGGAGATTTTTTCAGCGCGTCGGCGTCGGGGTTCAGGCCCAGGGTTTCGAGGAGTGGGTTTTCATCCAGCGGCAGGCAGATGTTGCCGGCGCGGATCTGGGCGCTGGCGAGCGCGGCGAGCGGGCCGAGGTCGGGCGGGGCGTTGTCGTCCAGCGCCGTGATATGGCTGGCGAGATGACGGTCGGCGGCGTCGATGAGTTCGCGTTGTTCCAGGGTTTTCCAGAGGGTCATGCGGCCTCCCGTTGGCTGAAGCAGGCGTCGAGCGCGTCGAGCAGGGCGGCGTCGGGCTGGCGGAACCAGACGCCGCCGTCGCTGTCGGGGCGGACGCCGCGCGTGAACAGGTAGAATACGCCGCCAAAATGCCGCTCCGGCTGGTAGTCGGGCAGGCGCTGGCGCAGGTAGCGGTGCAGCGCCAGCGAGTAGATCAGCGCTTGCAGGGGATAGTGATGCGCCGTCATGGCGGCGTCCAGTCCCGCCTGGCCGTAGTCTTCGAGCCGGTTGGATTTGTAGTCGGCCAGCCAGTAACGCCCGTCGTGGCGAAAGACGAGGTCGATGTAGCCGTGCATCAGGCCCTGAAAGGCGGGGAAGTCGAGATGATCCGCCGCGCCCCGCCACTCGGGAAAGGGGGCCAGCGTTGCGCGCAGTCGGGAGGGCGAGACCCGCGCCGAGGCAAAATGAAATTCCATTTCGTCGAGGCGATCACGGCGCGTCAGTTCGCGCAGGCGCAGCCCGGCGGGCGGCAGCGGCGTGTCCAGCAGGTTGGCGATCATGGCGGCCAGGGCGTCGCGGCTCCCGGCTTCCCGCAGGTCTTCGATGGCGTAGCGGCGGGAGAGTTTTTCGATCAGTTCGGCGATTTGCGGTTGGCCCGCTTCGGCGAAATCGAGCAGTTCCAGCGTCTGGTGGGTGAGCAGGCCGAATTCGGCGCCGGCGGGCAGGTTCTGGATCGGGTCGCTGCTGGCTTCGATGATCGGCGCGGCGCTGGCGACCGCGTCGTGGTCGGGCTGGTCGCTGGCGCTGCCGCGCAACAGGCTGGAATAGCTGTTGACCCGCCAGTCGCGCTCGATGTTTTTCGGCGGTTGCCGGGGCGTGAGCGGTGGCGCGGCGTCGGCGGTTTTTTTCGGTTGCGTTGCTTCGGCGGCGGGCGGGTCGCACAGCGTTATCGCGCCGGGGGCGGATGCGGCCAGTTTTTCCAGCTTTTCGAAGACCTCGTTTTCCGGCGTGTCTTTTTTGATCGCGCCGATGTCCAGCAGGCTGGCCAGCGCGCTGCCCTGGGCCTTGTTGACCTTGCCCCAGGTCAGTACGCAGAGCTGCGCGGCGCGCGTGACGGCGACGTAGAACAGCCGCATTTTCTCGGCCAGCGCTTCTTCGCTGGCGGCGCTTTTGGCCCGATCCACGTCTTCTTTTTCGCCGACGCCCAGGTGCAGGCAGGGGGTGTCGTTCTCGTCATGGAAATAGAAAGGCGCATTCTCCGCCGGATCCGAGGCCCAGGGGAACGGGATGTAGACCACCGGATATTCCAGCCCCTTGCTGGCGTGCATGGTGACGATCTTGACCAGCGCCTGATCGCTTTCCAGCCGCATTTTCGCGGCGTCGTGAGCGCTGGCCTGGGCTTTTTCCTCGGCGAACCAGCGCAGCAATTCTTCCATGCCGGGGTGGCGGCGGCTGGCCTGTTGCAGCAGCTCGACCAGTTGCAACAGATTGGTCAGGCGGCGCTCGCCGTCGGGCAGGCGCAGCAGGCGCGGGGCGATGCCTTCATCGCGGAACAGTTGCTGGAAGGCTTGCACGAATCCGTTGTCCCGCCAGCGGTCGCGGTAGCCGAAAAACCGTTGCTGGACGGCGTCCCAGGCGTCATCGCTGCCGATCAGCGCCTCGATCTCCCGCGCGGTGTGGCCGAGCAAGCGGTCGGCCAGCGCGAAGCGCAGCAGGGCTTCGTCCTCGCAGCGCAACACGGCCTGCAACAGCGCCAGCAGCGCATCCGCCTCTTCCGTGCGGTAGACACTGGTTTCGGACAGGCTGACGCTGTTGACGCCCTCCGCCCGCAACGCATCCTGTATCCAGGCCACCTGGCTGTGGGAGCGCACCAGCACGGCGATGTCCGCCGCCCGCAGCGGCCTGTCGCCCAGGCTGGCGCGACCCGGCTGCAATAGCTGAGCAATATGCCGGGCGCAGGCTTCGGCGGCGGCCGCGCGCGCGTCGTCGGCCAGAATCAACGCCCCATCGTCGGCCTTCAGCTTCCAGAACTGCAGGGGCACTGGGGCCGTTCCGTCGATCCGCAGTGGCTCGGCATCCGCGTTTGGCGAGGGTTTGACCGGATGGTACGGAATCGCCTTCTGCCGAAAAGGGTTGTCGCTGGCGCCGAACAGCGTGTTCACGGCTTCGACGAGGCGGCTGGCGGAGCGCCAGTTGGTGTCCAGCGAATAGCGGCGGCGGGCGTCGTTCGACGCGGCCAGGTAGGTGTAAATATCTCCACCTCGAAAGCCGTAAATGGCCTGTTTGGGGTCGCCGATCAGGCAGAGCGTGGTTGGCGTTTTCTCCTCGCCATAGATGGCGTGGAAAATGCGATATTGCACCGCGTCGGTGTCCTGGAATTCATCGATCATCGCCAGCGGATACTGCTCGCGCAGGCGTTGCGCCAGCGCTTCCCCGCCCTCCCCGCGCAGCGCCTGGTCGAGGCGGGTCAGCAGGTCGTCGAAATAGAGCTGGTGGGCGCGGCGCTTGGCGCGATCCATGTGATCGCGGACAAAGCTTCGCGCCTCGCTCAGAAACGCGATCTGCAAGGCGTCGAACAGCGGGTCGATATCCGCGAGGATTGCGAGATAGTCCGCCACGGCGTCGAAAACCGGCGCGCTGGGCGGCGCATGGTTTTTCTTCATCTTGCCGGCCATGACATCGGCGCTGACCAGCTCCAGTTTCTCCCAGGGCGAGAGCATGGGCGCTTCGCGGGTACACAACTCCTCCACCGCGCTCCACGCCTTGTCGATGCCCGATGCGCGGTAGCTGTTCCCGTTCTTGCCAGTGTTGTTGTAGAGAAACTCCTCCACCGTATCCCGCGCCTGTGGCCACAGCGCCTTGAGCCGGGCATGCGCCTTTGTCAGCGCAACCAGGGACGATTCGATCTCGTCCACGATATCATCGGCGTTTCGGCTGGGCGGCAACAGCTTGACCTCGCCGCTCAGGCGTTTGCGGATTCGATCCAGCAGCGCGGCGGGATCGGCAACGAAGTCGAGCAGCCGTTCGGCAATGGCGGGGCTC
>DRPO01000111.1 GCA_011330835.1 Gammaproteobacteria bacterium
TCAGGGCGCGCTTGAGCCCCTGTTGAAGGTAGGCCTCTCCCCGCTGATCCAGCGCACCCGACAGGGACAACCCCGCGCACGCCAGCAAGACTGCGGTCAGGACGGCTTTCTTGAACAGACGGGAGGTCATGCCGAAACGATAGCAATAGTTTCATATGTTGTCGCGCTCAGTCGGTGCGTACCGGCTGTTCCCTCTGAGAGGGCTAGTGTCTCCACGACCGAATCCCGCCCCCCTCCGTCATTCCGGGCTGAGCGGAGCGAAGACCCGGAATCCAGAACGAGGCGCTGGATTCCCGCTTTCGCGGGAATGACAAGGTGGGCGGGAATGACGGCTGGGGTTCGGCGACGGAGTGAAACTCCCCCCGTAAGCATGGGTGGGAGCGTCACACCGGTGGGTGGATTTCCCGCCCGGACCTGTGGCGGGTCAGGCTCGACGCAATGTGTGGAGCGTCAGCTCCGGGGGGCAGTTGAAGCGAACATCGACGACCGAGACGCCGGACCCTCTGGAGGTATAGCCCTGCATGCCGTGATACGACCAGGCGCCGTTGCAATACCGCCGCGGGCACTTGGCGTTCTTCATCAGCGCCACGCCTCCGGGCAGGCAGATCTGGCCGCCGTGGGTATGGCCGCAGAGAAAGGCGTCGAATCCGACATGCGCGGCGATCTTGTAGGCTTCGGGACTGTGCGCCAGCAACAGCGAGACTTCATCGACCGGGATGTCGCCGGCGGCCTGGTGAATGTTGTCCGCCTTGTAGTAATGGGGATCGTCGATGCCCGCGATATGAATGCGTTGACCATCGCGCTCCAGCGCGACCGACTCGTTCATCAGCATCCGGATGCCCATGCCTTCCAGCGCGGGGACCATCTCGATGGAGTCGTGGTTGCCGAGGATGCCGAAAACATCGCCCTCGATGCAGCCGCGCACGCCACGCATCGCTTCCAGCGCCTTGTCGTACGGACCGAAGGTCTTGGCGCGGAAGTCGCCGGTAATCACGCAAAGATCGTAATCGACCTGCATCAGGGTTTCTTTCAGCACGCGCGGGATATCGGCATTCATATCCAGATGCAGATCGCTGATCTGGGCAATGGTCAGGCCATCGAAAGCGCGGGGCAGATCAGGAATACGGAATTCGTTGCGGGTCACGGACAATTCCAGCGCGTTCCGGCGTCCGCGATCATGCATTAGCGTCAGCTTGAGCACGCCGCGAATCACGGCGTGAATCGAATACCAGTTTTCGATGTGAAACAGGCTGCGTCCCTGGCCAAACACCTGTTGTTCGTGTTCGCGTTCGATGCCCAGCCTCTGATGCAAATGCGCGCGGCTCAACCGCTTTTCCAGCAACCGCAATAGCGGATTCTCTGTCGGTACTCTTGTCATTGCAGATTTATTGTAGGAAGCCCAGCTTGATCCTCTAGGGATCGGAACCAGTATGTATAGCACGTCGGGGCTTCGGGTTACTTGACAGACTTCATACTGTTAATAGAACATCGACCGCTCAAAAGCCAGTCGGTTCCATGCCGACGCGTCAACAGCCACTCGAGTCACAGCCATCATGTTCCAACGCAAAGCCGTCGCCCTGATCTCGGGAGGTCTGGATTCCATGCTCGCGGCCCGGCTGATCAAGGACCAGGGCGTTCATGTCGAGGGCATCACTTTCTTTACCGGTTTCTGCACCGGCGGCCTGCACCACATCAGCGGGGTCTACAAGGGCAACGAACCCAAGCGCAACGACGCCGCCTGGGTCTGCGAGCAGATCGGCATCGAGCATCACATCGTCAACATTGTCGAGGAGTACAAGGATATCGTCATCAATCCGAAGCACGGTTACGGCGCCCATCTCAACCCCTGCCTGGACTGCAAGATTTTCATGGTGAACAAGGCGCGCGAGTGGATCCGCGAGCACGGCTTCGATTTCATCATTACCGGCGAGGTCGTTGGCCAGCGTCCCAAGTCGCAGCGTCGCGAAACCATGCCGGTGATTGCCGCCGAATCCGGCGCGGACGACCTGTTGCTGCGACCATTGAGCGCCAAACTCCTGCCGGAAACCCTGCCGGAACGCGAAGGCTGGGTGGATCGCGACAAACTGCTCGACATCCATGGTCGTTCGCGGAAGGTTCAGATGGCTCTGGCGGAACAATGGGGGATCAAGGACTACGCGCAACCCGCCGGCGGCTGCTGCGTGCTGACCGACGAGAACTACAGTCACAAGCTCCAGGACTTCTGGTCGCATCGCAACCGCAAGGACTATGAGTTCGACGATATCATGCTGCTCAACATGGGCAGGCATCTGCGCCCCCGCCCCCATTTCAAGCTGATGATTTCCCGCGAAGAGCCGGAAACCCGCTTCATGGAGGGCTATCGGAAGTCCTACGGCCATATCAAAACCGTCAGTCACTCCGGTCCGATCACGCTGATCGATGGCGATATGCGGGGCGACGAGGATTGGGAGCTGGCGGCTCGCATCACCGCCCGGTTCAGCAAGGGGCGAAACGCGGAGACGGTGACGGTCCGGATTCAGCCCAAGGGGGAAGAACCCAGGGAGATCGAAGTCCCTCCCCTGCCGCCCGAGATGATCGAGAAAAGCTGGTACATCTGAAGGCGGCTAGCCCGCATTTCTCACAGGATGCGCGGTTTCTCGCTTGATCTTTGATTCCACAGCAAATTTTCCTCCTTCGGAAAGACAACCAGTATTCCACTCAGTCGGAAAATTCACTGTGAAATCAAATTTCTGCGCGAGAATTCCGCGATCCTGTGAGAATTGCGGGCTAGTCCCAATTTCTCACAGGATGCGTGGATTCTCGCTTGATCTTTGATTCCACAGCGGATTTTCCGCCTCCGGAAAGACAACCAGTCTTTCACCCAGTCAGAAAATCCGGTATCGCAGTCTCCGGCTGAAAATGATGGCTACGCCAACGATCGCCCATCCCAGCAGGACGCCCGCGGATTCGACAACCCACTTCCCGAGGCGTCCCCAAACCCCACGACGAGTTACGCCGTTGACGATGCGAAAATATGACTGTGACAGCACCTGACCCATTGCACAACCTCCATTCATCCCTGTTCATGTCGTTACGCTGATCCTCACAATCCCGTGAGCGATCCGGGCAGCGTTCAGAACAGTTTACAACGCCCCCCTCCGCTGAATGTGATCAAAGTCAAAACTCATCCGAACCTGCCGTTTTGACCGACAAGCGAACCGTTTTTATTACCCGTCGCCCTCAAAACGTTCCGAACGAAGGCATCGCGCTGCTGGGCGTTGCGCAAGCGCTCCTCGTCAATACAGGGAATGCCCGGACGGAATTCCGACAGCACACGCGCGAACTCGCCAACGCCGTCTTCCCGAACCACATCCCCATTCGCGCTGAAAACCGGCAATCCACCCAACCCGCAGCTCGGCGATCGCGCCTTGAGGATGCACCCTCGAACCGAGGGAAACGCTTCCGCGAAGCGTCGCGCGTACGCCCCCAGCGCCCCGGTCACGTCCCGCGTCGGATCATCCACGCCTTCGACATGAACGCCATCCCGCCGGGACACCAGCCGGATCGGCGGGCGAGGCGTTCCCAGCCCGATGGCGACTTCCGGACAAACGGGCGCCCATTCGAACACCGCCGACAACGTTTTCACGATAAAATCGTCCCCGCGGCTCCGTCCGTCGTAACGCACGGGATCCCCGAGCAGACAACGGCTAATGGCCACCAGTGGTTTTACGGGACACTTCATTTCACCTTCCAAAGGGGATAACAGCATGAAAAAATGGATCGCGCTGGCGGGAGTTTTGCTGCAAACCAGCTGCCTGGCCGCCGGGTCGCAACGGGTTTCCCTGTCGGACAGCGTCGATGCCGGCGAGTCCTACATGCGGGTTCGACTCCTTGGCGCGGTGCGGATCACCACCCCGGCGGTCGACGGCGAATCGGTCAGCGAACTCTCCGGCCTGGCCTGGGACGAGGACGAAAAACTGCTCTATGCGGTTTCCGACAAGGGCGCCCTGTTCCACCTCAAGCCCCGCTTTCGCGACGGACTGCTCGACAGCGTCTCGGTATTGCGAGGCTTCCCGCTGCGCGACCGCCACGGCAAGAAACTCAAGGGCAAGAAGGACGACTCCGAAGGCCTCGATATCATCAATGGCCACAACGGCATTCGCGGCGACAGCGAACTGGTGATCTCCTTCGAGGTCAGACCGCGAATCAAGCGTTTCTCCACCGAGGGCCGCCAGCTTGGCGGCTACAAGCTGCCCGAGCCGCTCAAGTCGCTGAAAAACTATCGCGCCAGCAACAAGGCGCTGGAAGCCGTTGCCCTGCACCCCCGGTTCGGCATCCTCACCACCCCGGAAGCCTCGCTCAAGACCGGCTCGCCGCTCTACCCCATCATCTACAGCCTCGGCGGCAAACAATGGCGCCTGCCGGATCGCGACACCGCCGACACCGCCATTGTCGGCCTGGACACCCTTCCCGACGGCTCCCTGCTGACACTGTCCCGCAGCTACAGCTCGCTGGTGGAGCCCGTCCGGATTACCCTCGACCGCGTATGGCTGGATCCACGCTGCGAAATCGGCGAGCATCAACCCTGCCGCTCCCAAAGACTGGCCAGTTTCAATTCCGCCAAGGGCTGGTCGATCGACAATTTCGAGGGCGTGGCCAAACGCGACGCCACCCACTTCTTCATTATCAGCGACAACAACAACTTCTGGCTACAACGCACCCTGCTCAGCTACTTCGAAATCCTGCCCGACGCCTCACAAGCCAAGGATCGCCCATGACCCATCTGCTCAACCGCCTGCTCGACCGCTTGACCGACAGATCCGAAACCCGGACCGCCAGCGAACGCGACATCCGCCTTGCTACCGCCGCCCTTCTGGTGGAAGTGGCGCGCGCCGACTTCCACGACCAGGCCGAGGAAATCCGGGCCATGATCGAGCTGATCGCCCGCCGGTTCGACCTCTCCGAGCCGGAAGCCAGAGACCTCCTCGACCAGGCCAACAAGCATCAGGACAAGCAGGTTTCCCTGTTCCCCATCGTCGAAACGATCAACAAGAACTGCTCCCCCGAGGAAAAACGCGACATCCTTCTCGACTGCTGGCGCATCGCCTATGCCGACAACAGGCTCGACCGTTACGAGGATCATCACGTCCGCAAAATCGCGGAACTGCTACACCTGTCTCACGCCGACTTCATCCAGACCAAGCTGCGAGCACAAGCCGAAGCAGAGAAACGGCGCGGCTAACGGGCGTCAACCTTCCCCCAACGCCATCCCCGGGAGCCCCGGCGTCCCGCCGCACCAACCCGCAATGTCGGGCACGACGCGACGAGCCACGGGCTTTCCTAGTCGCCAGAAGCATACAGCGCCTCGATAATGGGGCAATCGTCCATGGAGTACCCCTCCCCCTTGCATTGGGCCACCATCTGGTTCAATCCAGCTTTCAGGCGTTCCAGATCATTGATCTTTTGCTGCGCTTCCCGAGCCTTTTGCATCGCCATGGCCTTGATTTCTCCACAATAGTGGTCGGGCTCATCGATAAATCTCAGTAATTCGCGAATCTGCTCGATGCTGAAACCCAGCTCCCGGCCGCGCCGAATGAAATTGAGACGCTTGACATGGCCCAGCGCGTAACAGCGATGGCCGCCTTCGGTGCGGGGCGGCTCGGGCATCAACCCCGTTTTTTCGTAGTAATGCACCGTTTCCACCTTGCACCCGGCCTGGCGGGCAAGCTGGCCGATTGAAAAACCGCGATCGCTCATCGAAAAAAAAACCTTGAACCTGTAGTTACTATAGGTTCTATACTGGGAGCTATCAAGGTAAACGGGAATCGGGAGGCCGTCGTGACGACCAAGGGGCGAGATCAATCGTGGCTCGGGTGGGCGACTCTTTTCGCGACCAGCAGCACCCTCTTGTGTTGCGCATTACCCATATTGCTGGTTTCTCTCGGCTTCGGAGCGGCGGCGGCAACATTGAACTACAACATCCCCGCACTGGTTTTTCTGGCGGAACACAAGGCGTGGACGCTCAGTCTGTCCGCCTTGCTGCTGCTCACGCTGGCCTGGATGATCTGGCGACCCAACCAAAGCTGCCCGACCGATCCCGATCTGGCGAAAATCTGCGCGAGTTCGAAGTGCTGGAACAAACGGATTTTCTGGTTGAGCATCGCGATCTGGTGTGCTGGTTTTTTCGCCAGTACGCTGTTGCTGCCGTTGCGCGACCTGTTGGGGCTATAACGCCGCATTTTCTGATCCAACGAGGTGAAAACATGATGAAAACGAATCTCGCAACACGAACGTTGCTTGGCCTGATTCTGACCCTGTCGACACTGCCCGCTTTCGCCCGCACGGTGGAAGTCGATGTCTATGGCATGACTTGTCCATTCTGCGTGGACAGCCTTCAGCGCAAATTTGGAAAAATGGACCACGTCAACAAGGTCGATGTGAGTCTCAAGCTCAAGAAGGTGCGCCTGGAAACCGATGAAAACGCGCCTGAACTGGAAGTCATCCGCAAGGCGGTTCTGGATGCTGGTTTTACACCCACCAAAGTGACGGTGTTAAAGGCTGACAAGCCGGAAAAATAACCGGGGAGAAAATCCATGACCAAATACCCCATTATCCTGATCCCGGCCCTGTTGATTCTGTTGGCGCCCTGCTCGTCCGCCTGGAGCATGGGGTTGCGATCGTTAGTGGCTCTGCCTGTCGAAAAAGCGGGAACCGTGGTTCGCCTTCAGGTCGAGCGCGCCGGCAACGCCGACAGGGATACGCTTGTCGCCAATGCCGCTTACGGGATTTCGGCCCGACAAACCGTGCTAATGGGCATTCCCTGGCGGCTCTCCCCGGCGGGCGACAACCGGCTGGGCGATTTCTCCGCGCTTTATCGGCAGATGCTGACGCAGAACGACCATGCCGGAGGAACCGATCGTCTGGGTCTGCTCGGCGGCGCCGTTGTACCCACCGACAACAATAGGGACTTCGTATTGCAAGGTGGGCTGGTTTACACCCGGTTTGTCAACCGCCATGAGTTTGACGTCGACGCGCTTTACCAGGCGGGTCTTGGCGATCGTAACGATAGCGGTCGCTATGACCTGTCATGGCAATATCGTCTGACGCCCTCCGAGCGCCCCCTCTGGGGCATCGCCAGCGAAATCAACAGCGTGCTGGAATGGAATGGGCGCTGGCGGGAAGGCAATGACGCGACCCAGCAGATGACCGCCGGCCTGCAATGGGTTCACGCGAGATGGGTGCTCGAAGGCGGCGTGGTGAAAGATCTCAACAATGCAAAGGAAACGCGTTATCTGGTGAGTTCACGGTTTCATTTCTGACACGAAGGCTGAACGTTATTGCGGCGGAAACGCGCCGTTTCGCTCACCCACCGGTGGATGACATGAACCGCACGACCTGATCCGGCTTCTCGCGAAATTCATGTCTTTCCGGTTTCAACGCCAGGGCTTCGACAATGGCGCTCTTGAGTTCTTCGTCGGAAACGCCCCGACGCAGCAAGGACTTGAGCGGGTAACTGTGATCCTGCCCGAGACAGAGATAGAGCACGCCATCGACCGACAGCCTGACGCGATTGCAGGTCTCGCAAAAATGCTGGGAAATCGGCGTAATAAAACCGATATGCAGATCCGAACCTTCGACGCGGAAATAACGGGCCGGCCCGCCGCCCGCCATCACGCTGGGCGTCAGTGAATAGTGGCGATCCAGTCGTTCGCGAACCTCGGAGAGATCCAGGTATTGTTGCGCGGCGTCCCGTCCGGTATTGCCGACCGGCATGGTTTCGATAAAACGCAGACTAAAGCCTCTCTCGCCGCAATACTCGACCATGTCGATGAATTCATCATCGTTGACGCCCTTCATCGCCACCATATTGATCTTGATGGGGGAAAATCCGGTCCGCCGGGCGACTTCGAGGCCCCGCAATACCTGGTCGAGATCCCCGTTGCCGGTAATCTCCCGAAACCGATCCGGCCTGAGGGTATCGAGACTGACGTTGAGGCGCCGGACGCCGGCTTCGTAAAGCTCGGCGGCGTGCCGGGACAGCAACACCGCATTGGTGCTCAACGAAATATCTTCCGCCCCGGGGAGAGCCGCGATCTTTCCAACCAGACGATGCAGGTCTCGGCGCGCCAGCGGCTCGCCGCCGGTGAGCCGAATTCGGCGCACGCCCAGTTCGGTGAAAGCCTTGAGGATTCTCTCGATTTCTTCGTAGGAGAGATAATCCTCGCGGGACTCGAACCCCTTGAAATCCTTGGGAAGGCAGTAGAAACAGCGCAGGTTGCAGCGATCAGTAACCGAAACCCGCACATAGTCGATGCGGCGGTTGAAGGGATCAATCAGTGATTTTGATTCGCTGGCCACGTCAACATCTTATACCCCTTGCGCCCGGGAGTACACCCATTGGAAGGAGATATTCTCTGGCGAAATCCAGATGCGGCGGCAGTCCGGCATCCCTGCCGGATTCGCGAAGACGCTACTGACAGGCGCCCTTCTCGCCGCCAATCTGTCCCGTCAGTTTGAGGAAACGGTTGAACGGCCCCATCACGCCCATGGCTTCCATTTTCGGGCCAGTGAATTTCAATTTGCCGGTGGTCATGGCGCCCATCGCGCCGCAGCCGAATTTACCGGCGCCCATGCAGGTCCAGTGGTCATCGGTCGCGTGCATCAGGTAGTCATACTTTTTGTCGAAGGCCTTTCCGTCAGGCGCGCCGCCGGAAACGCAACGGGCCTTGCCGTCCTGGTTGGCGATGACCAGTTGTATCCGGCTGCCTTCGCCGCATCCCTCGCGGTAAATCTGGATGAGCTTGTAGCCCCGCCCGCCGTCGTGCGCGGCCCAGGCGTCGCCGCCCAGCTTGCTGGTCAACGTGGCGTCGGCGTTCCAGGCGTCGCAGGCCTTTTTCGCCCAATCCGCGTCCATGAAGGCCGCGTGGGAAGTCAGGGGCGCCGCGATGGCGAGGGAAACCCATAGTGCTTTCTTTGTCATTGTTCCTCCTGGTGGATCAGATGGTTAGCCGCCTCCATTTTCGGAGAACGGCGGCTTTGCTTCGATGTACGAAAACCAGCGGAGACTAACAAAGAAAAGACCGAAGCCTCAAGCGGGAAACGTGAACAACTATACCTCTTGCGATCAAGAATACCTCGTTCAGGGCGTGTAGATTTTCGTCGAGAGCAAGGCGTAAAAACGCAGGCATAGTGGCGCTACGTCAAGTTTTTACAA
>DRPO01000112.1 GCA_011330835.1 Gammaproteobacteria bacterium
GAACACCTGCGCCCAACCCGATAACGCCGGCCTGCCCTTGGTTAATGTCCTCCAGCCCCGAAGTTCAGGGTTGGCGACCGATCAGACAATGTTCCACCGCCAGGAGGATCACGCCGCCCACGATGGATATCGTTGCCATCACGAGCTAGACGCGGAACCTGTTCTCCGCTCGCCACACCGACCGAATGCCTGTTAACGAGAAAATCATTCACACTATCGCCGCGTCGCGCATGTAACGGGCCAGCAGCGCGGGGCTTTCCGCCTGGAGCGCCTTGCGCAGGTCGATCTGTTCGTCGTCAAGCGCCTGGCCCCGCTGTTGCTGCAACTGATGAACCAGCCGGTAGGCCTGGACGCCCCGGGCTTCGCAGCCGTCGATTTCCATCGGCAGGCTCTTGGCCAGCGCCGGGTAGCGGATCAGCAGCCAGGCGGGGAACAGTTCCGACTCCAGTTCGTCCGGGAGCGCTTCAAAATCCGCCCAGGCCTGGCGCATCAGCGCCGAGGGATAGTCGGCCAGCAGCCCGGCGGCCTGTTCCGGGAAGCGCCAGCAGAGCAGCAATACGCTTTGCTGGCTGGCCGGCTCGTCATTGAGCCTCGTGCAGGCCTGACTGTGACGCGCCAGCAACAGGGGTTGGCGGCGCCAGCCCGGGGTTTGCTCGATGACCTCGCGCACGCCGCGCCAGTCCTGCAGTTGCGCCAGCGCGTGGGAGGCGTGGCGATCGGGGCTCTGCGGGTCGAAAGGGACGCCGTCGAGCGCGGCGGCCAGGCGTCGCCACAGCGGGGCCAGATAGTCCTGAACCCGGCGCTTGAGCAGATCCGCCGCCAGCGGCGCGATCCCGGATTGCAGCGCATCCAGCGCTTGATCGATATCTTCGACGGCCTTGTCGGCCTGTTCCAGCGCTTCGACCAGCCGCTCCAGCCCGGGCAGTTCCAGATAACCCGCCTCGACATCGTAGAGCTGCTCCAGCCGCTGGCGGGCGGTGACGGGATCGCGGTTGAGCAGCGCGTCGCGCACGCCGTTGGCCAGGGTGGTGGCCGGCGAGTCCATGAACAGATCCATCTGCGGGCGGTCTTCGGCGGGCCGCCAGACCAGCGCGATAGCCTGTTCCAGTTGCCGGTCGCTGTGAATCCTGAGCGCGCCGCCCTGCTCCGCGCCCCAGCCCGAATAGCTTTCGCGTTGGCCGCTGAGGCCGAGCCGGGCGGCGTAGGCGCTGGCGTGATCGAGCAGGCGACGGATGGCGCTGGTTTCGCCCATCAGCGCCTCGTCCAGCGTTTCCAGCTCGCCGCCGCGCCAGGCTTCGTAGTCCGCGTACAGCAGACGGCCTTCGCGTTGCAGCAGCTCCAGCGGTTCGTACCGCCCGAAATCAAGCAGCAACGCGTCCACCTGTTGTTCGATATGGCGTTGGGGATCGTCGGTCATGGCGCGACTCAGGCCAGCGGTTGAAAGAGGTTTTCCAGATCGGCTTCGGTCCATTGCGGCTCGACATTGCCCTTGCCGTCGTAGAGCGCGTCGGAGAGCGCTTTCTTGCGTTGTTGCATGTGCTGGATTTTCTCCTCGACCGTGCCTTCGGTGATCAGTTTATAGACAAACACGGGGTTTTGCTGGCCGATGCGGTGCGCGCGGGCGGTGGCCTGATCTTCCACCGCCGGGTTCCACCACGGGTCGTAGTGGATGACGGTATCTGCGGCGGTGAGGTTCAGGCCGACGCCGCCCGCCTTGAGGCTGATCAGGAACAACGGCGCTTCGCCCTGCTGGAAGCGGGTGACGACATCGGCGCGGTCGCGGGTCTGGCCGGTCAGCCGCAGCCACGGAATGCGCTCGGCGGCCAGCGATTCCTCGATGAGATCGAGCATCGAGGTGAACTGGGAGAACAACAGGATGCGCCGCCCTTCCTCGACCATTTCGGGCAGCAGGGTCATCAGCAGAGACAGCTTGGCGGATTCCCGGACGTTGGCGGCGCTGTCCAGCTTGACCAGTCGGGGGTCGCAGCAGACCTGGCGCAGTTTGAGCAGGGCGTCGAGAATCGCCATGCGGCTGCCGGCCACCCCACTGGCGTCGATGGCTTCGCGCACCCGGCGGTGCATGGCCAGCCGGATGCTCTCGTAGAGTTCGCGTTGTGTCTCGGCCAGCGGGACGCCGCGCAGGATTTCGGTAAGCGCCGGCAGTTCGCCGGCGACCAGGCTTTTGGGTCGGCGCAGCAGATAGGGCCGGACGCGCCGCGACAACGCTTCGCCGCGCTGCTCATCGCCTTCGTTTTCGATGGGGCGGCGAAACAGCGTCTTGAAACGCGTCTGGGCGCCCAGGAATCCGGGCATCAGGAAGTCGAACAGCGACCACAGCTCGCCCAGGTGATTCTCCATCGGCGTACCGCTGAGACAGAGCTTGTGGCTGGCGCGCAGTTGCCGGGCGGCGCGGCTGACGCGGGCCGCCGGGTTCTTGATCGCCTGCGCCTCGTCGAGTACGAGCAGGTGATAGCAATGGCGCGCATGGATGACATCGTCGCGCAACAGCAGGCCGTAGCTGGTGATAACCAGGTCGGCGTCGGCGATGTCGTCGAACCGCTCCCGGCGGCCCGAACCGTGCAAAACAAGAATTTTCAGATCCGGCGTGAACCGCTCGGCCTCGCGCCGCCAGTTGAACAGCAGGCTGGTGGGCGCGACGATCAGGCACGGCGATTGCAGGCGTCCCTGCTCCTTTTCCAGCAGCACATGGGCCAGCGTTTGCAAGGTCTTGCCGAGCCCCATGTCGTCCGCCAGCACGCCGCCGAAACCGTATTCCCGCAGGAATTGGAGCCAGTCGAGCCCGCGTTGTTGGTAGGGCCGCAGTTGCGCCTTCAGCCCCCTGGGCGGAGCAACGGCGGGGATGTCGTCGATGGCGCGCAACCGGCGAGCCAGCGCCAGGATCTCTTCCTCGCCCGTCCACTCGATCCCGTCCGCCTCGTCAAGCTCGTTGAGGCTGGCGGCCTGCCAGCGGCTCATTCCGAGACGGCCCGCCTCGTCGAGCGCGCCCGACTCGTACAACTCGACCAGGGTTTCCAGGATGCGGCGCAACCGTCCCAGCGGAACCGCCGCCAGCCGGCCATCGCTCAGCGGCAGGTGGATCGGCGCGGTGTCGTCGAGTCGCGCCAGCCCCGCGCGGGAGAAGCGCTCCGGCAAGGTCGAAATCAGGCTGACCAGCGCGGGGAGGATGGACACCCGCTCGCCGTCCACGATGATGCCCAGATCCAGAGAAAACCAGTCGTTGTCCACCCCGCTCGCCAGATCGCCGAACCAGCCTTGCGTCGCGCCGGCGATCGACACCCCGAAGGCGGGGTCGAGGTGGATGTCCCAGCCCTCGCCATGCAGCCTGGGCAGGTCGATCAGCAGAAAATGCCGCCAGGCCCGCTCGCCGCCGGAAAGGCGGTAGCGTTCGGTCATCGCATCATGGAGCGACGCGGCGCCCAGCTCGACGAGACGCCGACGACAGGCGTCTTCCTTCCCGTCATCGCGCCGGACGCGCCACACCGTTCCACCGCGCAAGGCGCGACCGCGACGATCGACAACCTCGAGATCGCCATAGCGGAAACTCAGGGTCAGCAGCGGACGCCGGGTTTTCGGTTCCTGGGCGATCACGAGCCGGGGTTTGGGCGAAGCGTTTTTCAAGGTCTTCAGCTTGAGCGGCTTCAACGGCGGCAGATCGGCCTCGGGAAACCGGCGAGCCAGCGCCTCGCCCACCTCGCCGCTCTGCTCGGGCAAGACGGGCGACGCCTCGCGCAACTCAGTCGCGACCGAAACCGGTACGGGCAACGTCAGCGGCCCGCACTGGCGCGTTTCCGGATCCAGGTAAAACGCTTCGGAGAGCAGAAGCAGGCGTGAGGCGGGCGGCTCGCAGTCGATCTGGTAGGACTGATCGCCCGCCCGGTCGAGCCGCCAGCGATGACGCGCCGTCCGCGCCTCGCCGAGCGTCAGCGGCGCTCCCTGCGCGTCACCGACAAAACAGCAACCGCTGGCGAGCATGTCGCGCAGCAGTCCGGCGTCATCCTTGTCCGGCAGGGAAAAGCGAATGCGGGATTCGGGGGACGACAGAGGCTCCGTCAGCCGCGCGGCGATGTCGACATCCTCGCGCCGCAAGAAGGCGGGCGGGCGGTTCAGCAGACGCCGCGACAGCCGGAACTCCGACAAGCGGCCAAAGCCGCCCGAAGCCAGCTCTCGGGCCGAACACAGCCGAACGGTGATTTCGGACGATACCCTCTGCCCCGGCGGCAACTCGAGCACATACAGCAAGCGCAGATTGCGCGCCTTGCCTGGCGTCGCGGCGGCGCGGGGCGCATCGGGAGAAGCCTGACCGGTTTTCAGCGCGGCCAGCAATATCAACAGGGCGTGCCTGCATTGGCGTCCGCCGCAACTGCATTCCGACTTGAACTCGACGCCACCCCGGCGCGTTGTCAGGACGCGGACGTAGACCCGGGCGCTGCCGGGCTTCTTGCCCGCCAACCCGCTGACCACCTCGCCCTCGCGCAGAATATTGGGGACGGGAACGGACTCGACCTGGCTTTCGAGCGATTCGATTCTCTTTCGGGTAAAGGCCTGTTTCAGATCCCCATAAGAATAGATCATCGGCGATTATTGCCAGCCTTCCGGGAAGCGTTATTGCAGTTCGATCTCGCCGTTGACGCTGACGGTCAAACGCGATTCGCCAGCCTCGACCGAGGGCGGGGCGACATCGGCCATGGCCGCGCTCTTGGCCATCATCATGCGCGGCTGGGGATGATAGCCGCCGCCGGAGGTGTTGACGTTGATGCGGACGATCCGGTAGCCGCTTTTATGCAAGCTTCTGGCGATCAGTTTGGCGCGTCGTTCGAAAGCCGCCAGCGCATCCTCGATCAGGCCGTTCTCCGATTGCTGGCGCTGTTTGGGGGAAACGCCGAAGCTGATGCTCTCCAGCGCCAGCCGGGATTGCAGCGTTCCCAGCAGCTTGCTGACCAACGCCATGTTCCGGCTTTCGATGCGGAAAGACTGACGCACCCGCCAGCCAGTGACGCGGCCCTTGTCGTAGATCGGGTAGGTGCTGTACGACTGGGTCTGAACCTTCAGCTCGTCATGCTGTTTGACCTGCTCCACGCCCCAGCGGATGCGCTGATTGACGCGGTCGGCCAGCAACGCGGTTTCGGAGCCTTCCTCCTGCGCGTACAGCGAGGCGATAATCGTATCGTTGTCCACCCGCCCGCTGGCCGAGGCCGACAGGCTGACCCGATCGTAATGAACCGGCTCATCACCCGCCCAGACGACCAGCGGCAGGCAGAGCATCGCCAGCCAGGGCAGCAACCTCGCCCGCTTGCCGCCAGCCCGGAGACCGCCCGCGATCCGACGCCAATCCATGCTCATATCCGGGTAGGCGGCTCGTCGGGATCGGACTGCGCATCGACATCAAAACTCGGCTCCCGGGGCTCCAGCTCCTGAGTGTTCTCGTTGACCGGATCCGGCGTATAGCCCGCTTTCTTGAGCTTTTTCAGCCGTTTCTTTTCCATCTTCTGTTCAATATACGGGCGGCGTTTCTTGCGGTGAATCCAGTAGTCCACGCTGAAAAACTTGCCGGCGC
>DRPO01000113.1 GCA_011330835.1 Gammaproteobacteria bacterium
ATGGTCATGCCGGGCGACAACGTCAAGATGACGGTGAGCCTGATCGCGCCGATCGCGATGGAAGAAGGATTGCGATTCGCGATCCGGGAAGGCGGGCGCACCGTGGGCGCTGGTGTTGTGTCCAAGATTATTGAGTGATATATTCCCGCGCTTCATCGAGCAGCGACAGATTTTGATCTGTCGCTGCTTTGTTTTCTTTGGAACCCGTTCGTTGCGATGGCGCGGCGAACGCTTTCAGGAGTGTATTTAGGCCAGTAGCTCAATTGGCAGAGCAGCGGTCTCCAAAACCGCAGGTTGGGGGTTCAAGTCCCTCCTGGCCTGCCAATAGGCAGGTAGTCGCCGGGTCAACACCACAAGATGGCTAGCAGTAACGCAGATTCCAGTTCGTCCGGAATGGATACGGTTAAGTTCCTGTTGGCGCTGATTATTCTCAGCGTCGGCGTTGCGGGATTTTACTACTATTCCGACCAATCCAACCTGTACCGGGTTCTCGGTTTGCTCGCTGCCGCGGCGGTCGCGGCGGGGATCGCATCGACCACCGGTCGCGGCCGGGCATTGCTGGGGTTTCTCAAGAACTCCCGCACCGAGGTGCGCAAAATGGTCTGGCCCACGCGCCAGGAGGCCTTCCAGACGACCCTGATCGTCATGTTCCTGGTGTTGCTGGTTGGCGTCTTTTTGTGGCTGGTCGACATGATTCTCGGCTGGGCGATCCAGATCGTGCTGGGTGGGTAAGATGGCTAAGCATTGGTATGTGGTTCAGGCCTATTCCGGCTACGAGCAGAAAGTGCAGCGTTCCTTGCAGGAGCGCATTGCGCGTTATGGCATGGAGGACAGCTTCGGCGAGATTCTCGTGCCCACCGAGGAAGTGGTCGAAATGCGCGAGGGCAAGAAGCGGCGCAGCGAGCGCAAGTTCTTTCCCGGGTACGTGCTGGTCCAGATGGAGATGAACGACGACACCTGGCATCTGGTCAAGGATGTGCCTCAGGTGCTCGGTTTTATCGGTGGAACCAGCGACAAGCCGGCGCCCATCAGCGAGAAGGAAGCCGACGCGATTCTCAACCGGGTCAAGGAAGGCGCCGAGAAGCCTCGCCCCAAGGTGCTGTTCGATGTTGGCCAGGTGGTGCGCGTGACCAGCGGGCCGTTCAACGATTTCAACGGCGTGATCGAGTCGGTCAACTACGAAAAGAGCCGGGTGCTGGTCGCGGTGCAGATTTTTGGCCGTTCGACGCCGGTCGAGCTGGAATTTCATCAGGTCGAAAAGACCTGACTTTACTGATTTTATGCCGCGCCCCTTTGCCAAAACGGGTCGCGGAACGGTATCGGATGATATCGGGGAGCATGGCCGGCGATGCCGAGTCATGCGTTTGAACCCATCTTACTGGAGTTAGCATGGCTAAAAAAATCGAGTCTTACATCAAGCTGCAGGTGCCTGCGGGCGAAGCCAATCCCAGTCCGCCGGTCGGTCCCGCGCTGGGTCAGCATGGCGTCAACATCATGGAGTTCTGCAAGGCGTTCAACGCCAAGACGGACAAGCTGGAAAAGGGGATGCCCGTTCCCACCGTGATCACCGTCTACAGCGATCGCAGCTTCACCTTCATTACCAAAACGCCGCCCGCGTCGATTCTGCTCAAGAAGGCCGCCGGCATCAAAAGCGGCAGCGCGACCCCCAACACACACAAGGTGGGCAAGGTTACGCGCGATCAACTGGAAGAGATCGCCAAGGCCAAGGAGCCCGATCTCACGGCGTCGAACATGGACGCGGCCGTGCGCACCATCGCGGGCAGCGCGCGCAGCATGGGTCTTGAAGTGGAGGGTGTGTAAATGGCAAAGCTGAGCAAGCGGATGCGCGCCGCTCTGGAAAAAGTCGAGGCCGGCAAGTACTACCCCGCGCCGGAAGCCATGGCGCTGGTCAACGAGTTGCCTGGCGCGAAGTTCACCGAATCTGTCGATGTGGCGGTCAATCTCGGTGTTGACCCGCGCAAATCGGATCAGGTGGTTCGCGGCTCCACCGTATTGCCGCATGGCACCGGCAAGTCCATTCGCGTCGCGGTGTTTACCCAGGGGGAAAACGCGGACAAGGCCAAGGCCGCCGGAGCGGATGTCGTCGGCATGGAAGATCTTGCCGAAGAAGTCAAGAAGGGCAACATGGATTTCGATGTGGTCATCGCCTCGCCGGACGCCATGCGCGTGGTTGGACAACTGGGCCAGATTCTCGGTCCGCGCGGATTGATGCCGAACCCGAAGGTGGGCACCGTGGCCACCGACGTCGAGGCCGCCGTGAAAAACGCCAAATCCGGCCAGGTTCGCTACCGCACCGACAAGGGCGGCATTATCCACTGCCAGATCGGCAAGGTGGGTTTTGAGGCGGACAAGCTGGTGGACAACCTCAATGCGCTGATGGCGGATCTGGTCAAGGCCAAGCCTTCCTCGGCGAAGGGTGTCTATATCGGCAAGGTGACCGTTTCCTCGACCATGGGGCCCGGGATTCCGGTCGACAAGGCGACCCTGGATATTTGATTGGCCCAGGGCAATTGATTTTGAAAGAACTTTGATTCGTCGCTCCGCAGGGAGCGGCGGGCATCGAAGACCGCAGGCGCCAGACGTTTATCGGACTGGCTTAATGGGGTGGTTCCCGGCCTGCGCAGATGGTGAAACCCGGATCGAAGAGCCGACTCAGGTTGTCTCTGATCATGGTGACGCCGCAGTGGTCATCCGGCATTGCCGGTGACTGTCGTTAACGTAACCCTGGGTCTGCCGGCTCAAGGGATACAAGTGGAGAGCTTATCGTGGCATTAAATCTTGAAGGCAAAAAACAGGTTGTCTCCGAGGTCGCTGCGGTTGCGGCCGAAGCGTATTCCGCCATCGCGGCGGAATATCGCGGATTGACCGTGGATGAGATGACCGCTATGCGCGTCAAGGCGCGCGAGGGCGGGGTCTATCTGCGGGTGGTGAAAAACACGCTGGCGCGTCGCGCCGTGGAAGGGACTGAGTTCGAATGCATGAAGGATGGCCTGGTTGGGCCGTTGTTGCTGGCGTTCTCTCAGGAAGATCCGGGCGCGGCGGCGAGGTTGATCAGGGATTTTTCCAAGGATCACGACAAACTGGTTCCCCGGTTGGTCGCGATTGGCGGAGAACTGGTCGATCCTTCGGACATCAAACGCCTGGCGGATCTGCCGACCTACGATCAGGCCATCAGCATGCTGATGGCGGTGATGAAGGCTCCGGTAGAGAAGCTGGCGCGCACGATGAACGAAGTGCCTGGCAAGCTGGTGCGCACCGTGGCCGCTATCCGTGACCAGAAAGAGTCTGCGTAAAGTTTATTTGATCCGTTATTTGAGTACTGATTAGGAGAATTATCATGGCTGTAGCCAAAGAAGATATTCTGGATGCAATTGCAAACATGAGCGTTATGGAAGTCGTCGATCTGATTTCCGCCATGGAAGAGAAATTCGGCGTTTCCGCCGCCGCGGCGGTCGCCGCCGTGCCGGTCGCCGGTGCGGGTGGCGGCGAGGAAGCCGCTGCCGAGAAGGATGAGTTCGACGTGGTTCTGACCGGTTTTGGCGGTAACAAGGTTTCCGTGATCAAGGTGGTTCGCGCCGCGACCGGTCTGGGCCTGAAAGAGGCGAAGGAAATGGTCGAAGGCGCTCCTTCCACGATCAAGGAAGGCGCGACCAAGGACGAAGCCGAAGAGTTGAAAAAGCAGCTTGAGGAAGCTGGCGCGACTGTCGAACTCAAGTAATCCCATTCTTGATAACGACTGAGCGGTTAGCAAGTTGAGGCTGGCGGCCATGGGCCGCCGGCCTTTTCCTGTTTGTATTGAAGGTACAAATGGGATAACTGGTGGTTGGTCCCGTCGGGGCGGCAGTTTTTGAGGTCAAGTAATGACTTATAGTTTTACCGAGAAGAAACGTATTCGCAAAGATTTCAGCAAGCGTCGCGCGGCGCTTGAGGTGCCTTACCTGTTGTCGATGCAACTGGATTCCTATCGCCGCTACTTGCAGGAAGATGTGCCCAGGGACAAGCGCCAGCCTCACGGTTTGCACGGCGCCTTTCAGTCCGTTTTTCCCATCGTCAGTTACACTGGTTATGTCGCGCTCGAGTACGTCAGCTACCGGCTGGGCGAGCCGGACTTCGATGTCTACGAGTGCCAGATGCGCGGCGCGACCTATGCGGCGCCGCTGCGCGTCACCCTGCGTTTGGTAATTTACGACAAAGACGCGCCCGGGAACAAAAAAGTTGTCAAAGATGTGAAGGAGCAGGAAGTTTACATGGGCGAAATGCCGCTCATGACCGAAACCGGCACGTTCGTCATCAATGGCACCGAGCGGGTTATCGTTTCCCAGTTGCACCGTTCGCCCGGCGTTTTCTTCGACCACGACAAGGGTAAGTCGCATTCGTCCGGCAAATTGCTGTTCAACGCCCGCGTTATCCCCTATCGGGGGTCTTGGCTGGATCTCGAATTCGATCCCAAGGACTGTGTTTTCGTGCGTATCGACCGTCGCCGCAAATTGCCCGCGACCATTCTGCTGCACGCGCTGGGTTACGATGACGAAGAAATCCTCGACATGTTCTTCGATACTCGGGAAGTCAAGGTCAAGGAGGATGGCAAGTACGAAATCGATATCGATCCGTCCGATTTGCGCGGCAGCCAGGCGCCTTTCGATATCAAGATCAAGAACAAGACGATTGTTGAGACGGGCAAGCGCATCACCGTCAAGCACACGCGCGAGCTGGAAAAGGCGAAGATCACTTCCCTGGAGGTTGATGAGGAATACGTCTCGACGCTGGTGCTGGCCCATAACATTGTCGACGAGGACACTGGCGAGCTGGTCGCCAAGGCCAATGCGGAACTGATGCCGGAATTGCTTGAGGAGATCCGGGAAAAGGGGGTCAAGTCGTTCAGGGTGCTCGATGTCAACGAGGTTGACAAGGGGCCCTACATTTCCAGGACGCTGATGATCGACCCGACCACCAACAAGCTCGAAGCGCAGGTGGAAATCTACCGGATGATGCGCCCCGGCGAGCCGCCGACCAAGGAGTCCGCCGAGAACCTGTTCGAGAATCTGTTCTTCAATCCGGATCGTTATGACCTGTCGCAGGTTGGCCGGATGAAATTCAATCTTCGGGTGGGTCGCGACAAGACCATCGACGAAGGCACGCTCGACAAGGAAGACATCATCGCGGTGATGAAGACCCTGGTCGATATCCGTAACGGCAAAGGCGATGTTGACGATATCGACCACCTGGGCAACCGGCGGGTGCGCAGTGTCGGCGAGATGGCGGAAAATCAGTTCCGGGTGGGCCTGGTTCGGGTCGAGCGGGCGGTCAAGGAGCGGCTGTCGGTCGCTGAGAGCGAGGGCCTGATGCCGCAGGATCTGATCAATTCCAAGCCGGTTGGCGCGGCGGTCAAGGAGTTTTTCGGCTCCAGCCAGTTGTCGCAGTTCATGGACCAGAACAACCCGTTGTCCGAGGTGACGCACAAACGACGCATTTCGGCGCTGGGGCCGGGCGGCCTGACGCGCGAACGCGCCGGCTTCGAAGTGCGCGACGTTCATCCGACGCACTATGGCCGCGTCTGCCCGATCGAGACGCCGGAAGGGCCAAACATCGGCTTGATCAACTCGCTGGCGATCTACGCCCGGACCAACGAATACGGATTCCTGGAAACGCCGTACCGCAAGGTTGTGGACGGCAAGGTGACGGATGAAATCGAGTATCTGTCCGCGATCGAGGAAAGCACCAAGTACATCGCCCAGGCTACGGTGTCCACCGATGACAAGGGCAACATTACCGACGATCTGGTTTCGGTGCGTTACCGCAACGAATTCACCATGGCCACTTCGGACAAGGTCCAGTACGTGGATGTATCCCCACGTCAGATCGTCTCGGTGGCGGCCTCGCTGGTGCCTTTTCTGGAGCACGATGACGCCAACCGCGCCCTGATGGGGTCCAACATGCAGCGCCAGGCCGTACCCTGTCTGCGCGCCGACAAGCCCCTGGTGGGCACTGGCATGGAGCGGGCGGTGGCCGAGGACTCCGGTTCGGCGGTCGTGGCCCGGCGCGGCGGTGTGGTGGATTCGGTGGATTCCTCGCGGATCATTGTCCGCGTCAATGACGCCGAGGCGGAATCCGGCGAGTTGGGCGTGGATATCTATTCACTGCGAAAGTACTCGCGCTCCAACCAGAATACCTGTATCAACCAGCGCCCGCTGGTTCGGCAAGGCGACAAGATCGAGCGCGGGGACGTGCTCGCCGACGGTTCTTCCACCGATATGGGCGAACTGGCGCTCGGTCAGAACATGCAGGTCGCCTTCATGCCCTGGAACGGGTACAACTTCGAGGACTCGGTGCTGATCTCGGAGCGCGTGGTTCAGGAAGATCGCTTTACCACCATTCATATCGAGGAGCTGACCTGCGTCGCCCGGGACACCAAGCTGGGTCCGGAAGAGGTGACTGCCGATATTCCCAACGTCAGTGAAAACCTGTTGGCCAAGCTCGATGAGGCCGGCGTGGTGTATATCGGCGCCGAGGTCAAGCCGGGCGATATCCTGGTCGGCAAGGTGACGCCCAAGGGCGAAACCCAGTTGACCCCGGAGGAGAAGCTGCTTCGCGCCATTTTTGGCGAAAAGGCGCTGGACGTGAAAGACACCTCGCTGCGCGTGCCGTCCGGCATGGAAGGCATCGTGCTGGATGTGCGCGTCTACACCCGCGACGGCGTCAAGAAAGACAATCGCGCGCTGCAAATCGAGCAAGCCGAACTGGAGCGCATTCGCAACGACCTGCGCGACGAGCTGCGGATCTACTCCGAGGATATCTATGCGCGCGTGCGCGCTCTGATTACCGGGCAGGTGGTCGATGGCGGGCCGAAAGGCCTGAAATCGGGCGCCGAGGTCACGGAAAAATACCTCGATGGACTCGATCAGGAAAAATGGTTCGATATTCGGGTTCGCGACGAAGGCGTCAATCTCGAACTGGAGAAATTCGGCAAGCTGATCAAGGAGCAGTCCGAGAATTTCGAGAAGAAGCTGGATATTGCGCGCAAGAAGCTGGAGTCCGGCGACGACCTGGCGCCTGGCGTCATCAAGATGATCAAGGTGCACCTGGCCGTGAAGCGTCGCATGCAGCCTGGCGACAAGATCGCCGGTCGTCACGGCAACAAGGGCGTCATCTCCATGATCGTTCCGGTCGAGGACATGCCTTATCAGGAAGACGGCACGCCCGTCGATGTCGTGCTGAATCCGCTCGGCGTCCCCTCCCGTATGAACGTCGGGCAGGTTCTGGAGACTCACCTGGGATGGGCGGCCAAGGGCCTCGGCCTCAAGATCGGCAAGATGCTGGACGCCCATACCCGGGTCGAGGAACTGCGCAAGTTCCTCGACGAGGTGTACGGCTGCAACGGAGCCCGGCAGGATCTGAGCAGCCTCACCGATGAGGAAATCGTGGAAATGGCGGAGAATCTGCGCGGCGGCGTGCCGATGGCGACCCCCGCCTTCGACGGGGCTACCGAGGAAGAGATTCGCCAGATGCTGCGTCTGGCCGATCTGCCCGAATCCGGTCAGACGACGCTCTACGATGGCAGAACCGGCGAAGCCTTCGACCGACCGGTGACGGTGGGTTACATGCACATCCTCAAGCTCAACCACCTGGTGGACGACAAGATGCACGCCCGCTCGACCGGGCCATACAGTCTGGTCACCCAGCAGCCGCTGGGCGGCAAGGCGCAGTTCGGCGGTCAACGTTTCGGGGAAATGGAAGTCTGGGCGCTGGAAGCCTATGGCGCGGCCTACACCCTGCAGGAAATGCTGACGGTCAAGTCGGACGATGTTCAGGGACGCAACAAGATGTACAAGAACATCGTCGACGGCAACCACCGGATGGAAGCCAGCATTCCGGAATCGTTCCATGTCTTGATGAAGGAAATTCGCGCGCTTGGACTGAATATCGAGCTGGAGAGGGACAAATAGACCGGGCGCCGATGTCGGGGTGAATGCCCCGTCATCGGCGGTTTCAGGTTGACGCCAGGCCAGGCGGACATGTTCCCAGCTCGCAAGAATTTTTACGGTAGCCACTATGAAAGATCTACTCAACCTCTTTAAGCAACAGCACGATCACGACCATTTCGACGCCATTCGCATCGGCCTCACATCGCCCGAAGTGATTCGCTCCTGGTCGTATGGCGAGGTCAAGAAGCCGGAAACCATCAACTACCGGACATTCAAGCCGGAGCGCGACGGTCTGTTCTGCGCCAAGATCTTCGGGCCGGTCAAGGACTATGAATGCCTTTGCGGCAAGTACAAGCGTCTCAAGCATCGCGGCGTGGTCTGTGAAAAATGCGGCGTCGAGGTCACCCAGGCCAAGGTGCGCCGCGAGCGCATGGGCCACATCGAACTGGCCAGTCCGGTGGCGCATATCTGGTTCCTCAAATCGCTGCCGTCGCGGATCGGCCTGTTGTTGGACATGGCGCTCAAGGAAATCGAGAGCGTGCTCTACTTCGAGGCTTTTCTGGTTGTCGATCCCGGCCTGACCACGCTGGAGCGGGGACAGCTGCTGTCCGACGAGGCCTACCTCGAAGCGCTGGAAGAACATGGCGACGAGTTCGAGGCCAAGATGGGCGCCGAGGCCATTCTCGACATGCTCAAGTCCATCGATCTGCGCGCGGAGTCGGAGAATTTGCGCGCCGAGATGAACGAGACCAAGTCGGAAACCAAGCTCAAGCGGATCTCCAAGCGTCTCAAGCTGGTCGAGTCATTCCTGGAATCCGGCAACAAGCCGGAGTGGATGATCATGTCGGTGTTGCCGATACTACCGCCCGATATCCGTCCGCTGGTGCCGCTGGATGGTGGGCGTTTCGCCACCTCCGACCTGAACGACCTCTACCGTCGGGTCATCAACCGCAATAATCGTCTCAAGCGCCTGCTGGAACTCAATGCGCCGGATATTATCGTGCGCAACGAGAAGCGCATGTTGCAGGAGGCGGTTGACGCCCTGCTCGACAACGGTCGCCGCGGTCGGGCGATCACCGGCACCAACAAGCGCCCGCTGAAGTCGCTGTCCGACATGATCAAGGGCAAGCAGGGCCGTTTTCGCCAGAATCTGCTCGGCAAGCGGGTCGATTACTCCGGTCGTTCCGTCATCGTGGTTGGACCGACGCTCAAGCTGCACCAGTGCGGTTTGCCGAAAAAGATGGCGCTGGAACTGTTCAAGCCCTTTATCTTCGGCAAGCTGAACCGCCTGGGCCTGGCGACGACGATCAAGTCGGCCAAGCAGATGGTGGAAAACGAAGCGCCGCAGGTCTGGGACATCCTCGAAGATGTCATTCGCGAACATCCGGTCATGCTCAACCGGGCGCCGACTCTGCACCGCCTGGGCATCCAGGCGTTTGAGCCGGTGCTGGTGGAAGGCAAGGCCATTCGCCTGCATCCGCTGGTTTGCGCGGCGTTCAACGCGGACTTCGATGGCGACCAGATGGCCGTGCATGTGCCATTGTCGATCGAGGCGCAACTGGAAGTTCGCACATTGATGATGTCGTCCAACAATGTGCTCTCTCCCGCCAATGGCGAACCGATTATCGTGCCGTCTCAGGACGTGGTTCTGGGGCTGTATTACATGACGCGCACCCGCATCAACGCCAAGGGGGAGGGGATGGTGTTCGCGGATGTCGATGAGGTTACGCGCGCCTACGAGAACCGGCATGTGTCGTTGCACGCGCGGGTGAAGGTGCGTATTACCGAGAAAGTCGTCGATGCTGACGGCAACTGGGAAGAGAATACGGCGATTCGGGAAACGACTGTCGGACGCGCGATTCTCTCCTCGATTCTGCCGGAAGGCCTGCCGTTCTCGCTGGTCGACACGGAGATGAACAAAAAGGCCATCTCGCAGTTGATCAATACCTGCTATCGGCGAGTCGGCCTGAAGGCGACGGTTATTTTCGCGGATCAGCTGATGTACACCGGCTATCGCTTTGCGACCCGCGCGGGCGTCTCGTTTGCGTCTCAGGACATGGTGATTCCGGAAGACAAGGCGGAAATCCTGGCCCAGGCGGAAAAGCAGGTTGTCGAGATCGAGTCGCAATACGCTTCTGGTCTGGTGACCTCGGGCGAGCGTTACAACAAGGTGGTCGATCTGTGGACCTCGGCCAACGACGCCATCGCCAAGGCCATGATGGACAAGTTGGGCCACGAAGAAGTGGTGGACGCCGAAGGCAACACGGTCAGACAGGATTCGTTCAACTCGATCTTCATGATGGCCGATTCCGGCGCCCGGGGTTCCGCCGCCCAGATCCGGCAACTGGCCGGAATGCGCGGCCTGATGGCCAAGCCGGACGGCTCGATTATCGAGACGCCGATCCGGGCGAACTTCCGCGAGGGCCTCAACGTGATGGAGTACTTCATCTCGACGCACGGCGCTCGCAAGGGCCTGGCTGACACCGCGCTGAAAACCGCCAACTCCGGTTACCTGACGCGGCGTCTGGTCGATGTTTCCCAGGATCTGGTGGTCACAGAGGAAGATTGCGGCACCGAGCACGGCTTGACGATGAAGCCGATCATCGAGGGCGGCGACGTGGTCGAGCCGCTGGCCGATCGCGTATTGGGCAGAACCGTCGCGAAGGATGTCATTCGTCCCGGTGGGCGCAAGGTGCTGATTCCCGCCGGAACGTTCCTGGATGAAAAATGGATTTCCGAACTCGATGCGCTTGGCGTCGATGAAATTATCGTGCGTTCGCCGATCACCTGCGAAACCCGCTACGGGGTTTGCCGCAAGTGCTACGGTCGCGACCTGGCCCGGGGTGGGCTGGTCAACGAGGGCGAGGCCATCGGCGTCATGGCGGCGCAATCGATTGGCGAGCCGGGCACCCAGTTGACGATGCGGACTTTCCACATCGGCGGCGCCGCCAGTGGTTCGGCGGCCACGAACAGCATCGAGGTCCGAACCAAGGGCAAGGTCCGGCTGCACAACATCAAGACCGTCAAGAACAGCAATGGCAGTCTGGTGGCGGTTTCCCGGTCTGGCGAGCTGAGCGTTATCGACGAGCACAATCGCGAGCGGGAGCGGTACAAGATCGCCTATGGCTCGATCATCTCGGTCGACGATGGCGAGGCCGTTTCTCCGGGACAGGAGATCGCCGCCTGGGACCCGCATACTCACCCGATCGTTACCGAGGTGGAAGGCCGCATCAAGTTCTACGATTTTGTCGAAGGGGTCACCATCAACAAGCATGTGGACGAGATCACCGGCCTGAGTTCGATTGTCGTGACCGATCCCAAGTCGCGCACCGGGACGGGCAAGGATTTGCGGCCCATGGTGAAACTGGTCGACGCCGATGGCAACGACGTGAATCTGGCTGGTACGGATATTCCGGCCAACTATGTGTTGCCAGGCGGCGCGATCGTCAATCTCGAAGACGGCGCGGAAGTGCATGTGGGCGATGTCATTGCGCGGATTCCTCAGGAATCCACCAAGTCGCGGGATATCACCGGTGGTTTGCCCCGGGTCGCCGACCTGTTCGAGGCGCGCAAGCCCAAGGAGCCGGCCATCATGGCGGAAGTTTCCGGCACGGTTTCGTTCGGCAAGGAGACCAAGGGCAAGCAGCGACTGGTGATCACCGACGAAAAGGGCGAGACCCACGAATCGTTGATTCCCAAGTGGCGTCATATCAATGTGTTCGAAGGCGAGCGGGTCGAAAAGGGCGAGGTCATCGCCGACGGCGAGCCTTCCGCGCACGATATTCTGCGTCTCAAGGGCGTCGAGGCGCTGGCGAATTACCTCGTCCAGGAAATCCAGGACGTGTATCGCCTGCAGGGCGTGAAGATCAACGACAAGCACATCGAGGTCATTATTCGCCAGATGCTGCGCAAGGTTGAAATCACCGATCCCGGCGAGACCCGGTTGCTGCGGGGGGAGCATGTCGACCGTTCGCGCGTACTGGAAGAAAACGACCGCTGCCG
>DRPO01000114.1 GCA_011330835.1 Gammaproteobacteria bacterium
ACCTACTCTGTTCTTCTGAAGATTAATAATTATCAACGGAACCGGAGAATGGCCTGAGCGGAAACGCCAGACTCAATTTCCCAATGCCGTCAAGGAAATATAGCATAATATTATTCAAATACGAGAATCTTTTGCTCTATACGCCGGATTTGCTCCGCCAGATCCAGCCTGTCCGGGGCCAGCCGCGGCGTTCCCGCCTCCCCGCGCAGCCAGGTCAGTTGCCGCTTGGCCAGTTGCCGCGTCGCGATCACCGCCCGCTCCACCATCTCCGCCCGGTCGTAGTCTCCCCGGAGATAGCGCCAGACCTGCCGGTAGCCGACAGCGCGAATGGCGGGCAGGCGCTCGTCCAGGTCGCCCCGCGCCATCAGCCGCCCGACTTCTTCCACCAGTCCTTCATCGACCATCTGGCGGAACCTTTGTTCAATTCGCTGGTGTAGCAGGGCGCGATCCTCGGGGATCAGGGCGATCTTGAGCACCGTCCGCTCCGTTTCGAGACCGGGCCGGCCCCGCGCCTGCAATGCGCTCAGCGGTTCGCCGGTGATGCGATAGACCTCCAGCGCGCGTTGCAGGCGTTGCGGGTCGTTGGGGTGGATGCGCGCGGCAGAGACCGGGTCGATGGCCGCCAGATCGCCATGCAGCGCCTCCCAGCCCCTCTCTCCAGCCTCCCGCTCCAGTTGGCGGCGGATGTCCGGATCCGCTTCCGGCAGCGGCGACAGGCCCCGCAGCAACGCGCGGAAGTAGAGCATCGTACCGCCGACGAGAAACGGGATTCTCCCCGCTCGCTGAATCTCGTCGATATGGCGGCGGGCGTCCTCGACGAACAGCGCGGCGGAATAGGGATCGGCGGGGTCGCGAATATCGATCAGCCGGTGCGGCGCGAGCGCCAGCGTTTCCGCGTCCGGCTTGGCCGAGCCGATGTCCATCTCCCGATAGACCTGGGTGGAATCGACGCTGATGATGTCGAGCGGATGACGACGCGCCAGGGCCACCGCCAGCGCGGTCTTGCCCGCCGCCGTCGGCCCCATGAGGCACAGCACCGGCTGCATGGCTCACTGCCCCCGCATGAACAGCTTGTCGAGCTGATCGACGCTCATCTGGATCCAGGTCGGTCGACCGTGGTTGCACTGCCCGCTGCGCTCGGTCGCCTCCATGTCGCGCAGCAGCGCGTTCATCTCCTCCAGCGTCAGCTTGCGGTTGGCCCGCACCGAGCCGTGGCAGGCCATGGTGGACAGCAATTCATTGGCGGCTTCCTCGACGCGACTGCTGCCGCCCTTCTCCCGCAAGTCCGCCAACACGTCGCGCGCCAGCGCTTCGGCGTCGGCCTCGCGCAGCAGGGCCGGCACGCCCCGGATGGCGATCTTCTCCGGCCCGAGGCGATCCAGCTGCAATCCCAGCTTTTCCAGCAGTTCCTGGCGGGACTCGACCAGATCCGCCTCGCGCCGGCTGACGCTGATCGTCAGGGGCAACAGCAGCGGTTGGCTGCGCAGGCCGGATTCATGATGAATCGCCTTCATCCGCTCGTAAGTGATGCGCTCGTGCGCCGCGTGCATATCGACCAGCACCAGACCGGCCTGGTTCTCCGCCAGAATGTAGATCCCGTGCAACTGCGCCAGGGCGTATCCCAGCGGCGCGCCGACAGCGGGCTCCGCGCCAGATGGCGGCGACGACTGCTCGATGCCTTCGGCCAGCGCCTGATAGCCCGCCAGTTGCTCCGCGACCGCCGCCGGGGCCGGACGATCCGGCGCGAAAGCCGGAGCGCGCCGTCCCGCCGTTTCGGGCAGATCCAGCGGCGACATCCGGGGCGGCGGCTCGTGGGCGCCGACGGCAGGCGCGGTTGCGCCCGGCGTCGGCGACGAGGCCGGCGTCAACTCCGCGATCACCCGTTTGATCGTCCGATAGATGAAGTCATGCACCAGCCGCGAATCGCGGAAGCGCACCTCGTGCTTGGTCGGATGAGCGTTGACATCCACCCGCGTCGGGTCCAGCTCCAGATGCAGCACGAAAGCCGGATGCCGCCCGTGATAGAGCACATCCTGATACCCCTGCCGCACCGCGTGATTGACCAGCTTGTCCCGAATCATGCGGCCATTGACGTAAAAATACTGCATGTCCATCTGGCTGCGGGAAAAGGTCGGCAGCCCCAGCCAGCCCCACAGCCGCAGTTCCGCCCCGGCCTCATCCATGAACACCGACTGCTCGATGAACGGCGCGCCGCAGACCGAGGCCACCCGCCGGTCGCGCGCCTGCCGGTCCCGCGCCGGCGGCAGACGCAGCGACTGCCGCTGGTTGTGGCGCAGTTCGAACCCCACATCGAACCAGCTCAGCGCCAACCGCTCGACCACCTGCTCCAGATGGCCGAACTCGGTGCGCTCCGTGCGCAGAAACTTGCGCCGCGCCGGCACGTTGTAGAATAGGTCGCAGACCTCGATCGTCGTCCCCGAAGGATGGGGATAAGGCTGTGGATCCGCCAGTGGATGACCGCCATCGAGCTGATAACGCCACCCCGAATCGGCCCCCTCCACCGCAGAAGTCAACGTCAGCCGCGACACCGAGGCAATACTCGGCAACGCCTCGCCGCGAAACCCCATGCTGGTCACCCGCTCCAGATCGTCCAGATCGCGGATCTTGCTGGTCGCATGCCGCGCCAGCGCCAGCGGAATCTCATCAGCCGGGATGCCGCGACCATCGTCGCGCACCTGAAGCCGCTTCACCCCGCCCGCCTCGGCATCCACCGCGATCGACCGCGCACCCGCGTCCAGACTATTCTCCAGCAACTCCTTGGCCACCGAAGCCGGACGCTCGACCACCTCCCCGGCGGCAATCTGGTTGATCAACTGAGGCGGCAACTGCTGTATCGACATGCCAGGAAGTATACCCTCTTGCATCCAACGCAGCCGAAAGGTTGTTCCATGGGGCGGGTGATCATTTCTGGATCCCGGCGTTCGCCGGGATGACGGATTTCTTCGAGCCTTCGTCCGTCGGCCCACGCCTGTTTGTCCGCTTTGCTGCGGGTTCGCCGGGATGACGGATTTCTTCGAGCCTTCGTCTCCCCGCGACTTCGTCATCCCGGCGAACGCCGGGATCCAGCCCGACCAGGAACGCCTTCCCAAAACGCCTTGCCGGCAAAATGCCGGCGCTCCCAGAGAGCAAAACGTCAGGGCGCTCCCCGAAATGAAACCACGTCCCACCCCCGCTCTTCCGCGACGACCCGCAGGGCGTCGTCGGGATCGACGGCGACCGGATGGGCGACCCGCTCCAGCAGTGGAATATCGTTGTGGGAGTCGCTGTAGAACCAGCTTTGGTCGAGCGTTCCGCCGGTCTCGGCCAGCCATTGCATCAGTCTTTCAACCTTGCCTTGCTGGAAGCAGGGAATGCCCGCTATCCGCCCAGTAAAAGCGCCATCGCGAAATTCCGGCTCGGTGGCGAGCAGCTGGGAGACGCCGAAGGCGGCGGCGATCGGTTCGGTGATGAACCGGTTGGTGGCGGTGATGATGACGATATCGTCGCCGGCCTGGCGGTGGGCTTCGATCTTTTCTCGCCCGGCGGGCAGCATGATGGGCGCTATCCGCTCGCGCAGAAACTGCTCCCGCCAACGCTCCAGATCCACCAACGCGTTCTCGCCCAGCGGTCGAAAGGCGAACGCGGCGAATTCGTGAATATCGAGCCGTCCCACCTGATAGTCGTCATAAAAACGCTGGTTGGCCTGCTCGTACTCGTCGCGATCGACCACGCCAAGCTCGATCAGAAATTGTCCCCAGCTGTAGTCGCTGTCGCCCGCCAGCAGGGTGTTGTCAAGATCAAACAGCGCCAGACTCATGGGATCGGCAAAACGTCGTTCAAAGGGGACAAATTTTAACCGTGACGGTGTCTATTTGCCCCTTTTTTCGGGTTATGGAAGAATAAGAACCATTGATAATCGCAACCCGGAACTCCTAAGTGATTGATTTGGATGGCTTTAGACCGAATGTTGGCATTATATTGTCCAACCGCGACGGTCAGGTGCTCTGGGCCAAACGAATCGGTCAGGATGCCTGGCAGTTTCCCCAGGGCGGCATCCAGGAGAACGAAGATCCGGAATCCGCGATGTATCGGGAGCTGCGCGAGGAGATCGGGCTGCTTCCCGAGCATGTCTCGGTCATCGACAGCACCCGCAACTGGCTGCGTTATCGTCTCCCCCGTCACTTGGTGCGCCACGATACCGACCCGGTCTGCATCGGCCAGAAGCAGCGCTGGTTCCTGCTGCGCATGGAATGCGATGAAGACAAGCTTCGTCTGGACGCCAGTGAGCATCCGGAGTTCGACAGCTGGCGCTGGGTGGACTACTGGCGCCCCGCCGAGGAAGTGGTCTTTTTCAAGCGCGAGGTGTACCAGCGGGCGCTGCGCGAACTCTCCACCAAGCTGTTCCCGAACGGCGCCCCCCCGATCCCCCCATCACTGGTGCTGCGCTGGTGAACCTGCCACCACGCCGTTCCGCAAGACCATGACGCGCCGACACCCCTCAACCGCATGATACTGACAACGCTTCGGCAGATCGTACTGGACGTCAATGCCGCCGAAGATCTCGACGAGATTCTCACCATGATCGTGACTCGGGTGAAGGCGGCGCTGGAGGTGGACGTCTGCTCGATCTACCTGAACCTGCCCGGCAGCAAGCGGCTGACCCTGATGGCTTCCGAGGGCCTCAACCCCGAAGCCGTGCGGCGCGTGTCGCTGGACCTGGACGAGGGCCTGGTCGGACTGGTCGCGGTTCGCGCGGAGCCAGTCAACCTCAGCGACGCCTCGACCCACAAGCGCTACAAATTCATTCCCGAAACCGGCGAGGATCGTTATCACGCCTTCCTCGGCGTACCGGTGCTCCACCGCCGGCGGGTGCTGGGCGTACTGGTCGTCCAACAGGCCGAGAGCCGCGAGTTCGAGGAAGAACACGTGTCGTTCCTGCTGACGCTCGCCGTCCAGCTCGCCAGCGCCATCAATTCCGCCGAAATCTCGGTGGAGCTGAAGCAGAAGAATCGCAGCCCGCTGCAAAAGGACATTTTCATCAACGGCTCTCCAGGCGCGCCCGGCGTCGGCATCGGCAAGGCGATGGTGTTCTTCCCGGCCACCGATCTCGAATCCGTGCCCGATCGCGAAGCAACCTCCCCGGACGAGGAAATCGAATCGTTCCGCAACGCCTGCGAGAAAGTCCGCCAGGACATGCTGACGCTCAAGGAGCGCATGCACGAACTGCTGCCCACCGAGGATCGCGTCCTGTTCGACGCCTATGTGCTGATGCTGGGCAGCGATTCGCTGGTCAACGGCGTGACCGAGCTCATCCGGCAAGGCCACTGGGCTCCTGGGGCGCTGCGCATGACCATTCTCGACCACGCCCGCCAGTTCGACGCCATGGAAGACGGCTACCTGCGCGAACGCGGCGCGGATATCCGCGATCTCGGTCGCCGCCTGCTGGACTATCTCCTGGAAGAAAACAGCAAGCGCCGCGACATCCCGCCCAACACCATCATGGTTGGTCGCGAAATCTCGGCGGCGCAACTGGCGGAAGTTCCGGTGAACCGCATCGCCGGCCTGGTCTGCACCACCGGCACCGCCTCCTCGCATGTCGCCATCCTGGCGCGAGCGCTGGGCATCCCCGCCGTCATGGGCGCCAGCGATTTTCCCGTCAAGAACATCGACCAGAAGAACCTGATCGTCGATGGCTACATGGGGCGCGTCTATCTCCAGCCCAGCTACGCCATCCGCGTCGAATTCGAACGGCTGGCCAGCGAGGAAAAGGCGCTGACCGAGCAACTGGTGGCGGAAGCGGCCAAACCCGCCAAAACCATCGACGGGGTCAAAATCCCCGTCATGGTCAACAGCGGCCTGATGGCCGAACTGGTCTCCAGCCACACCATGATGATCGACGGCATCGGCCTGTACCGCACCGAAGTGCCCTTCATGGTGCGCGACCAGTTCCCCGGCGAAAGCGAACAGACCGAGATCTACACCGAAATCCTGCGCGCCTTCCCCAACCAGCCCGTCACGCTGCGAACGCTCGACATTGGCGGCGACAAGGCGCTCAGCTACTTTCCGATCGAGGAAGCCAACCCCTTCCTGGGCTACCGGGGCATCCGCATCTCGCTCGACCACCCCGAAATCTTCCTCACCCAATTGCGCGCCATGCTGATCGCCAACCAGACGACCGGCAACCTCAACATCCTGTTCCCGATGATCAGCTCGCTGCATGAACTGGACGAAGCCCTGGCCCTGCTGGAGCGCGCCAAGCAGGAACTGCTCGAAGAAAACATCCTCACGCCAACCCCCAAGGTCGGCGCCATGATCGAAGTCCCCTCCGCGGTCCACCTGACCCGGGTCCTCGCCGAACGCGTCGACTACCTCAGCGTCGGCACCAACGACCTGGTGCAATACCTGCTGGCCGTGGACCGCAACAACGCCAGCGTCTCCGAACTCTACGACGAATACCACCCCGCCGTCCTCTCCGCCCTGGAAATGATCGTCGAAGGCGCCCGCAAGGCCGGCAAACCCGTCACCATCTGCGGCGAAATGGCCAGCAACCCCGCATCCGCGCTACTCCTCATCGGCTGCGGCATCGACAGCCTCAGCGTCTCCATGGCCAGCCTCCCCCGCATCAAATGGGTCATCCGCAGCTTCTCCCGCGAGCAGGCCCGGCAGCTCTTCAGGCAAGCCCGAAGCTTCACCGACCCCAACCAGATCCAGGCGCTCGCCGAAGAAGCCCTGACCGACGCCGGCCTCGGCGCGCTCGTCCGCGCCGGCATGCACTGAAGCCCTCCACCTCGACAGCGCCCCGACTCCGGAACCGGACGGAATGCGGTCGCAACCCCCGTCATTCCGGGCCGAGGAACGAGGACCCGGAATCCACACCCGCAATACTGGATTCCCGCTTTCGCGGGAATGACGAAGCGAACCGCGCCATAAGCCACAAAGGAAGTGCAAGCAACAAGAGCCCCTCCGCCTCGACAGCGCCCCGCCCCAGACATCCGGTCGGAATGCAGCCACAATCCACCGTCATTCCGGGCTGAGGAACGAAGACCCGGAATCCACACCCACAA
>DRPO01000115.1 GCA_011330835.1 Gammaproteobacteria bacterium
GGGCGCCCCCGTCGCCCGCTTATTCCCGCCTCGCCAGCGCGCCTTTGTCGGTCGGCTTGTACGCGCATCCCTGCGCGGACAAGCCTCAATCGGACTTCCTGTCCGATTGCCCGAGTCGGCGCGCTATCGAGGCGGGGCGGGCGAAGGGGGAGGAAGAGCCTTACGGCTCGTCGGGCTGCGCCCGACATCGCCCCGGGGTTGGATTATAGGATCCTGTGCTTGATTTTATGCGCTGGCCCTGTCTCGCGATCCCAGGGGCGGCCAGATCCGTCGGGCGATTGATATTGAAAAAAGCCTCGGGCTTGTCGGAGAAATCCGCGACGGCGGGATCCAGGGTCGCGAACCAGCCGCGGATCGAGCGTTCGCCGCTGTCGAGGTAGGCGGACAGGCTTTCGCCACAGTCACGATGCAACAGCGCAAAGGCGTACTGCGCGCGATTGCCGTCGTGCGCCACGGCCGCCTTCGCGGCGCTGTCGGCCAGGGCCGTCATCAGCCGTTCTCGCAAATCCCGGGGCAGGCGAGGCCCGTCGCATGGCGCGGTCAGCAGATAGTCCGTCTCGACGCGCCGCAATGCGGTCGCCACGCCCGCCAGCGGCCCCTGGAAATTCGTCAGGTCATCGGCGATGACGGGAAATCCGTAGTCGCGATACCGGTCGGCGTTCCGATTGGCGTTGATGAGCAGGCGCTCCACCTGGTGGCGCAAGCCTTCGATCACGTATTCGATCAGCGGTTTGCCGGCGAAATCGACCAGTCCCTTGTCCACGCCGCCGAGGCGGCGCGCCCTGCCTCCCGCCAGAATCAGGCCGGTAACGGTAGGCCGCGTCATGACGCCAGCGTCAGGCGGTAGAGGCCCGTCAGCGTGATCAGGATGAGCGCCAGACCGATCCAGCGCTTGAGTCGGTCGGCGCCCGAGGACAGGAAGGACTCATGGGCGCGCAGGCCGACAAAATGACCGATGGCCGCGATGGGCAACAGCAGCAGCGCCGCCTCGATGTGGAAATCGACGCCGGCAAGCGAGAACGCGCCCATCTTGACCAGCACGAAAAGAATCCATAATACGAACAGCGTGTCCCGCAACCGGCGGGGCGAGACGTGTCGGCTGAACACCGCGACGATCAGAGGCGCGCCGATCAGCGACGTTCCCGCGATGTAGCCGCCGCCCGCGAGCAGCGCGGAATCCACCCATTTCCCCTGGCTGCGAATTGGCAGGTTCAGCAGATAGGTGATCCCGTAGAACAGCGTGATGCTGAAAACCAGCAGCGACAGCCATTCGCCAGGCAACCGCAACAATCCCGCCAGACCCGCCGCCATGGGCAGAGCCATGATCGGCATTGCCCGCTTCAGGTAACGCCAGTCCACATTGTCCAGTCGGTTGAACAGCGTCAGGCTGGAAAATACCAGCAGGTGGACGCCGATGATGGGCAGAAACACCAGCGGATCGGGAATCAGCAACAGCATCAGCGGCAGGCTCAACGCCGCCCCGCCAAAGCCCAGGGCGCTGCGGACGAAGCCCGTCCACAGGAAAATCAGCCCCAGCAACAACCACTGGGTGGATGAAAGCGTTTCGATCATTCGAGTTTTCTTGATTGTGAGAAGTCTAACAAGCCTGTTTCGGCGATCCGCTATGTCCGAGTTATTACGCCTTGCTCTCGACAAAAATCCGCACGTCCTGAACGGGATATTCTTGATCGCAAGAAGTCTATTGTAGGCGCCTGCGGGTCGAGACGCAGCTGACCGATCTGATTTTCCGGCGCATGCGCTTTGGATAGAGACGGTCGAGATCAACGTTATCGAACAGTGGCGTTCCGGAGGCGACTCCGCTTGACCCGCGGCTCCGACGCCTCGACTATCGCCGCCTTGGCGTCGGGAAGAAACGCATGAAACGACCGCCAATCTCACGTTCACCTCTGGTGCGGGTTCATATCGCCAACGTATTCGTTGCCAGTCGTTTACACCATGGAAATCTGGTTTAGCCCATAATTACGGTCTCAAGTCGGCCCTGGGCGCGATCGGTCTCATCAATTCGCTAGATTGTCTGTCCCGCCGCTGGACGTGGAACGCGTTCCTCGGAAAAATCAGCGCCGTCGTCAGGGGCTGGATTCACACTATCAATAGTTGCAAAAGTATCTGCGGTAGAAACGCGGAAGTTTCAGTCTATTTACCGCAGAGGCGCGGAGAACGCAAAGACCAGGGAGGAAAAGAGTGGCGGCATCCAGATTGGCTGGATGATGCAAAGCGCTTGCGAATTGAAAACTCTGCGTGCTCTGTGTCTCTGCGGTGAAAACAATCAATATACAAAACACCCAAACCTGGGTTACCACACACCAATTATGACGGCGAGAATATACGCA
>DRPO01000116.1 GCA_011330835.1 Gammaproteobacteria bacterium
CTCCGCTGTCCCAAATCCCCGCGCGATAGTCTCGCGATCCAGCGAGAAAAGCGGGTCGGCGCCAAAATGTCTATAAATCCCTCTCGGTCAAAATACCCCATTCAAAGCCTCCATCCTTTCGCCTTGCTCTCGACGGAAATCCATGTCCCCTGAACAGGGTATTCTCAGTCGCGAGAGGTATATACTTCTCGCGCTCAAGAATACCCCCATTCAGGGCGCGCATCTTTTCGCCGATAGCTGCGTTGTAAAAACTTGACGTAGAGCCGCTATGCCTGCGTTTTTACGCCTTGCTCTCGACGAAAATCTACACGCCCTGAACGGGGTATTCTCAATCGCGAGAAGTATATACTGCGCCGATCAACTCAAGAGGGGACTCGCGATGGACGGAAAACTGGTCGAACTGGAAATCAGGATCGCATTCCAGGAAGAAGCGATTGAGCAACTCGGTAAGCTGACGCATGAGCAACAGCAACGTCTCAGTCGGCTTGAGGCGCTGTGTGACCGGCTGACCGAACGCTATCAGGAATTGAAATCGAGCCTGCCCGCCGGTACGTCGGTCGAGCAGGAAAAGCCGCCGCATTATTGATCCTGCTAAAACGGCTCAAAACCCATGACAATCAAGAGCTTTTCCTTTAGCTGGTTATGTTCAACCTTGCTGATTTGCGCGAGTTTGTTGGTGACGATGCGTTGAACGGAAATGCTCCTGACATGCTCAACCATGGCGTAACTGAACCGCTTGAGCTTGTCTCGGGGCGGGATAGCGACTCTGATGATTTCCAGCGGGTGCCTCAGTTGGGAGGTTAGCGGGCAGACCAGCACCGTCGGGACGCCGGCTTTTAACATCACCGGGGATTGCAAAATGATGGCGGGGCGCTGTTTTCCAACCTCGGCTGCCTTGGCGGGATCGAAACGCACCAAGTATACCTCTCGCAACCAAGAATACCCCGTTCAGGGTGCGTGGATTTTCGTCGAGAGCAAGGCGTAAAAACGCAGACATAGTGGGGCTACGTCAAGTTTTTACAACGCAGCTATCGGCGGAAAGATCCGCAGCCTGAACGGGGTATTCTTGGTTGCGAGAGGTATGGATCCCGCCGTAATCCAGTTTCTGGCTTATGGCGTCTCCCACCACGGCGTTTCTTCCTCAATCCCCAGGTCGGTATCCAACTCAGCCCAGGGTTCTTTCGTCAGGCCGGTGGCGTTCAGCGCATTGGCGGCTTCGCGCAGCTTTTGCTGGATCATGCGTTTTTCTTGCAAGCGAATCTCCCTCTCCAGCGCTCGACGCACCAAGTCGCTGCGCGTCATTGACAAGGTTTTCGCAAGTCGGGTGCTGCGTCCCAAAAGATCGTCCGGCAGTTTGATGGATATCGTACGCATATCAAGGTTGCCTGCTTTACGCCCTGTTATCGACGACAATACGCCGCTCTGAACGGGTATGCCTGATCGCGAGAGGCATGAGAAACTATATTACAAATTGTATTACCCCATGTAGCCCCATGCAATCCGTTTGGGGCGGCAATGCGGATCATGGCCGGCGCGGCGGCACGTTTGGAAATTCACCGAGCAGCTCTCGACGCCAGTAGTTGCCGGTCTGACGTTTTTCCGCGAACGTGTTGAAATGGTAGCGATAGGCGAGCACGCGCAGGTATCGGGGCGGTCGGTCGGGGAAGGGGTTGTCCGCCAGTAGTCTCAGCACGGTGGGGTTGCCCTGTTTGAGCGCCGCCATGAACCGGTCGAACCAGTAGCGGCTCGATTCGTGGCGGGCGGGGACGAACCAGATCATCCAGTCCAGCCGGGGTTGATGCGGGAGGATGAAGGGCGGCAGGCGGTTCAGCGGGCCGGGTTTGTATTTGAATGGATAGGTTTTCCAGTGGACGTGGTCGTTGGAGCCCTGGATGATCAGTTCCTGGCGCTCGGTCTGCATCGTCGGGAAGACGTGATAGACGTTGCCAAGCCCGAAACGGCGCAGGTTTTTCGACCATTCGGCCAGTACCGGCGGCTCCCTGTGCAGGATCATCTGGTACATGAGCGGCAGGCTGATGGAGAAGATCAATAACGCGGCGGCGACCTGGGGCCAGCGTTTTCCAGTGAACGAGCCGGTGGTCGGCGCATGCTTTTTGCCCATCAGAGAACGGTCGTCGATCAGGAACAGGCAGAGCAGTATGGTGAGCAGGTTGATGAAGTTGTGGTTGCTGGTCAGGATGATCAGCAGTTGCATGAAGACGGTCAGCAGGGCGGCGGCGATGCGAAAGGGCCGCGGCAGGAAGATGAAGAACGGGACGATCAGCTCGGTCAGATAAACCAGCCCCGTACCGGCGCGCAGAATGATGTCGGGCAACTGGTGCGCCACCCAGCTGCCGAAATGGGGCAGCGGCTGGGTTTCGAAATAGTGTTGCAGGGCTGTCCAGTCGCGCCACACCGGGTCGCCGCTGAGCAACTTGGACAGACCGGAGAGAAATCGCAGCCGGAACAGCAACCAGTGGTAGAGGAAGATCAGCAGGCGGGTGGGGCCGTCCACCAGAAAGATGGCCAGAAAGCCGGACTCCAGCAGCAGGTAGTCCCACTGGAAGTTGAGAAAGATCTGGCCCGCCGTGGTCAGCGACAGGTAGAGCAGAAACAGGCCGATCAGCGCCAGCCGCTGGTACAGCCCGAACAGCAGCAGCACCGACAGCGCGCAGCCGAGAACAGTCGCTCCGAACAGCGCGATGTCGCTGGCGTTCAGCCAGAACAGCGAGGGCAGCATCCATAGCGCGTCGGTGCCGAACTCCTGGAAATAGAACTGCTCCAGCTCGATCAGCGGCAGGATGCCGTGAGGACCGGCCAGCCCGTTGATCTGTACCGAAAGCGACAGAAAAGCCGAAAAGTAGATGACGGCCAGCCCCTTGAGAAACAACTGGCTGACCAGGCGGTAGTCGTGGGCGGGAGACAGGCTGAACCAGGACTTCATGCCGATAATTGTAGCGCATTGTCCGGCGTGGGCCACGAGAATTTGGCGGACACGAAAAAGCCGGCGAAAGCCGGCTTTGGATTCCAAATGGCGCGGATGGGTTACATCTGCTTGATTCGGGCGTTCAGGCGGCTCTTGTGCCGCGCAGCCTTGTTGCGGTGGATCAGTCCCTTGGTCGCGGAACTGTCCAGCATCGAACTGGCGGTCTTGAAAGCCTCGGTCGCCGCATCCTTGTCACCGGACTCGATCGCAGCGATGGTGCGTTTGACGTAGGTGCGCATACGCGAACGAAGAGCCATGTTATGGCTGCGGCGCGCCACGGCCTGACGGGCGCGTTTCTTGGCTGAAGCGATATTGGCCAACGGAGTCTCCGGATACATGCAAAAACGGGATCGCGAATGGTACGCGCCCCGTTTGTTGAAATCAACACTCGGAGCGTGATCCAGTTCAGCGCGTACCAAATCGACCGGATAGGGGAGCGCCGGCATTCCTGCCGCCGAGGGCCTGTCGTTTCCCGGTAGGCCCGTTTGGGGCGGGTTTCCCCACCCGTTGTTCTGGCCCCGATATTGCTCTTGCTGGCGTAAAGGCCCTCAATGACGGAAAACCGACGGAAATTTGACACATGGATGTTCGCTTGTATTTGGGAATTCTGACGCTGCTGATGGCGACATGGGCGGCGGCCGAAGAGGCCGCGCCGCCCCGATTCGAGGATCATCAGGCCATTCAGCAAGCGGTGGAGGCGTTTGTTCAGCGTGAAAAGGGCGATGATGCGGCTCTGACCACGACGCGCCTGGATCGCCGCCTGAAGTTGCGGCGTTGCGAGCAACCGCTGTCGGTTTTTTGGCCCCCCGGCTCTCGCAAGCTGGGCTCGGTATCGGTTGGCGTGCGCTGTGACGGGGCCAAACCGTGGAAGATCTATGTTCAGGCGAACATTCGGGAATATCGCGAGGTGGCGGTCGCGCGGCGGGCGTTGGCGCGGGGGGATCGCTTGACCGCCGGGGATATTACGCTGGAGCGGCGCGATGTTTCGCGCCTCGCCGGGCGCTATGTGACAGACGCCAGTCGTTTGCTGGGTCGCGAGGCTTCGCAGACGATTCGGGAAGGGGCGCTGATCCGCCCGGGGATGTTCCGCGCGCCGCGCGTGGTGAAACGCGGACAGACAGTGACGCTGCTGGCCGGCAGTCGCGGTTTCGAGGTGCGCATGCCGGGCAAGGCGCTGGCCGATGGCGTGGAAGGGGCGCGTATCCGGGTTCGAAACAGCCGGTCGAAGCGCATCGTTGAGGGACGGGTGCTGGCCGGAGGCGTTATCCGGGTTGACCAGTGAGTGGCGTATTGACGTTGACGTTGCCGCGAAATGTGCTTTTTGAGCATTTTCTATACTTCTCGCGTTCAAGAATACCCCGTTCAGGGTGCGTGGATTTTCGTCGAGAGCAAGGCGCAAAAACGCAGGCATAGTGGGGCTACGTCAAGTTTTTGCAACGCAGCTATCGGCGAAAAGACGCGCACCCTGAACGGGGTATTCTTGATCGCGAGAAGTATAAAGAACCGGTTTTCATGGTCGATAAGCAGCATGGATAGGCAGAAACGATAGACAGAAACCAAGAGACAGTTGTTATGAACAAGATTTCCAGCAGCATGCCGGTGACCGGCGCACAGTCAGGGAAGAGCCACGCCAGGGATTCGAGTCATTCGGTCGGTCATTCGGGGCATTCTCCGACGGCTCCCCAGGATGAGATGACGCTGACCGCCGCGGCCCGCCAACTGGCCCGGGTTCGCGAGGCGCAGCAAACCCTGCCCGACATGGATATGGAGCGCATCGAAAAGCTCAGGGCCGCGATCGAATCGAACACCTACCAGGTTTCCCCGGAGCGTATCGCCCGGAAACTGGTTGAAATGGAAAGGATGTAGAGCCTTCTCGCGCGATGATTCAGGACGATGAGGCGCTGACCGGACAGCTGCGGCGCGGGATGGCGGTCAGTCGCGATCTGATGGCCGTATTGCGTGAGGAGCGTCTGGCGTTGCTCGATCAATCGCCAGAATCGATCGAATCCGTACTCGTCAGAAAAACGGCGCTGGCGGAGGATCTGCGATCCGTGCTGGCGGGGCTGCAACGCTGGCGGCGCGCCAGGGGCGGAATGGCGCCGGGTCGGGATGCGACCCTGCGCGGCGTGGTTCGGGCGCGTACGCCGGGGCAGGAACCGCTGTTGAGCCGGTTCTGTTCCGTTCTGGATGAGTGCCGGAGTCTGGAGAAGGACAATGGCGCTATCGTCAATCAGCATCTCAGGCGATTGAACAGCGGCATTGCCGATATCCTGAGAACCAGCCGAATGCTCATCGACGATTGTTATTCCCCGGAGCCCATGCCGGCCAGGGCGCGGGCCTCGTCGACCCACTGGGTTGCGTAGAACGGGTAATTTTCACCCTTTGTCGCCCCAGGCCCGGTAAGACGAATAAAACGGGATGCCGTTCAATCCCGGCCATTGGAAGGCGGCGACCAGTAGCGCCAGCGCGAGGATCGGGGATATTACCAGCGTTATCGACGAGATTGCGTTCCAGACCAATTTGCTGGCCTCGAACGCCTCGGTGGAAGCCGCCCATGCGGGAGAGCAGGGCAAGGGGTTCGCGGTAGTCGCCAATGAGGTGCGGGATCTGGCGCAGCGCAGTTCCCAGGCGGCCCGGGAAACCAACGAGCTGATCAACGATACGGCCAGCAAGGTTCGGGAAGGCTCCGAGTTGGTGGATATTTCCGGTCGCCATCTCGACCAGATCGTC
>DRPO01000117.1 GCA_011330835.1 Gammaproteobacteria bacterium
GCCAATCCCTATAGATAATGTGTCATGCGCGGACCGGAGTCAGCGCGAAAAAGCGGCGAAAGAGCCCGAAGACGCGCCCTCGGGGACGCAAAGCGGCGAAATTCCCTCCGGCCCCGACCCAACATTAGCTCGCCTGATGAAGACATAAATTTTTGCTAATTGTAATGCGCGAACAGATGCGACAAACTCCCGCCACTTCAAACTAACCGAGGAGACCGCTGAAATGAACCCATTCTCAGCGCTGGCGGGAACCATACCCGAACCAGCGATGCAAGCGTATGTCGTCCTGATGTTCATCCTGGTGGTGGCAGGGACATTGCTGGACGTAGCCCACAAGAAAAGCGCCAAATACTTCGCCAAGCTGACGGAAGAGCAAAAGCGCCTGGCCAAGCGCGACGTCAGCAGCCAGAAAGCTGGCATTGCCATCGGCGTTGTCGCCAATGAAGTTCTGACTTCATCGGAATTCTCCAACCCCAAGCGTCGCCTGTCTCACCTGCTGACGATGTACGGCTTCGTCTTTCTGGTTTTGTCGACCGCGGTCCTGATTTTCGGATACGGCACGTCCGAAGGCGGCGGCTTCTGGGGTCTGCTGTGGCACCTCGGCGCACTGATGCTGGTTGCCGGCAGTTACTGGTTCTGGTTCGGCATCCGCGTTGACGTGTTCGCGGAAGGCCACCCGGTCACGGACATCAAACAGCGCGACATTTTTATTCTGGGCCTGATGTCAATGGGCACCTTTGCCCTGCTCTGGTCGATCTTCCGCGGCGTTGGCGGCTTGAACTGGCTGTTCTTCGTGTTGTTCATTGTGTCCGCCACGGTCCTGTTCAGCACCGTTCTCTGGTCCAAGTTTGCTCACATGTTCTTCAAGCCCGCGGCCGCCTTTCAGAAGAAAACCGCTTGGGCGGACGGGTCACGCGAGAAACTTCCGGATATCCCCGATCTCAGCAGCGCCGAGGTTCACCAGAAATTCCCGGATATTCCGAAGTACATGGGCGACCGGCCCGGAAACATGGGGCTTGGCATCAAGCGCGAACGGCCAAATCACTACTAATCAGATCAGGAGACGAATCGTATGCCTACTTTTGTATACATGGTGCGCTGTGACGGCTGCGGAGACTGTGTCGATATCTGCCCTTCGGATATCATGCACATCGACAAGGTAAACCGCCGCGCATACAACATCGAACCCAACATGTGCTGGGAGTGTTATTCCTGCGTCAAGGCTTGTCCGCACAACGCCATCGACGTTCGCGGTTATGCCGACTTCGCGCCTCTGGGACACTCTGTCCGCGTCCGCCGCGACGAGGAGAAAGGCGTTATCGCATGGCGGATTATTTTCCGTAACGGCAAGAAAGACTGGGATCTGCTGGCGCCCATCACGACCAAGCCGTGGGGAACCGCCATTCCCGATCTCAAAGCCGTTCCCGCGCCCAGCGACGAAATGCGCAACAGCGAACTGCTCTATAACGAGCCGAAATACATCCGCCTCGACGATGGCGGTCTGCGCAGCGTCAAAGACGCCGGTGCTTCATTCAAGGCAGGGGTATATTACTGATGGACTACAAAACTGTTGTTGAAGACAATATCGATGTTCTGGTCGTTGGCGCCGGCCTGGGCGGCACGGGAGCGGCCTTCGAAGCCCGCTACTGGGGCCCGACCAAGAAAATCGTCATTGCCGAAAAGGCCAACATCATGCGTTCCGGCGCCGTTGCCCAAGGCCTGTACGCGATCAACTGCTACATGGGGTCGCGCTTCGGCGAAAACAACCCCGAAGATCACGTCCGCTACGCCCGGATCGACCTGATGGGCATGGTTCGCGAGGACCTGTTGTTCGACATGGCTCGCCACGTTGACTCGGCTGTTCACCAGTTCGAGGAATGGGGTCTGCCGCTGATGCGCAACGAAAAAACGGGCGCCTATCAGCGTGAAGGCCGCTGGCAGATCATGATTCACGGCGAATCCTACAAGCCCATCGTTGCGGAAGCCGCCACGAAGTCGGCCGACAAGGTATTCAACCGTATCTGCGTCACTCACCTGCTGATGGATGAAAGCAAGGCCAACCGCGTTGGCGGAGCCGTTGGTTTCAACGTTCGCACCGGCGACTACCACGTTTTCAAGTCGAAAGCGGTTATCGTGGGCGCGGGCGGCGCATCCAACATCTACAAGCCGCGTTCAGTTGGCGAAGGAGCGGGACGCGTCTGGTACGCGCCCTGGTCTTCCGGTTCAGCCTATGGTCTGCTGATCGGCGCCGGCGCGAAAATGACGCAGATGGAAAACCGTATCGTTCTCGCCCGTTTCAAGGACGGTTACGGTCCGGTTGGCGCTTACTTCCTGCACCTGAAGACCTATACCCAAAACGCCTATGGCGAAGAGTACGAGTCCAAGTGGTTCCCCGCCCTGCAGGAAATGGTCGGCAAGGAATACCTGGATCCGGAAGCGTCCCACAGAACGCACCGCCCGATTCCGACCTGTCTGCGCAACCACGCGCTGATCAGCGAAGTCAATGCAGGCCGCGGCCCCATCCACATGGTAACGATGGAAGCCTTCCAGGATCCACATCTGGAAGAAATCGGCTGGCACAACTTCCTCGGCATGACGGTGGGTCAAGCCGTATTGTGGGCGGCAACGGACGTTGACCCCAAATACGAGAACCCCGAACTGACGACCTCCGAGCCTTACGTCATGGGTTCCCACGCCACGGGTTGCGGCGCCTGGTGTTCCGGTCCTGAAGACGTTTCTCCGGAAGAATACTTCTGGGGCTACAACCGGATGACGACCGTCGAAGGCCTGTTTGGCGCCGGCGACGCCGTGGGCGGCACCCCGCACGCCTTCTCGTCCGGCTCCTTCACCGAGGGTCGTCTGGCCGCCAAGGCAGCGTGCAAGTACATCGACGACGGCAAGGCCGAAGGCATTGTAATCTCCGACGCTCAGATCCAGCGCCGCAAGGAAGAGATCTACAAGCCGATGGAGACCTATCGCGTCTATCGCAACGCGATTACCGCCGGCACGGTCAACCCCCACTACATCAACCCCAGACAGGGGCTGGATCGTCTCCAGAAACTGATGGACGAGTATGTGGGCGGCGTAACCGTCAACTACATGACCAACGACAAGCTCCTCAACATCGGCCTCAAGAAACTGAAGCTTCTCGAGGAAGACTGGGAGAACGGCATCGCGGCGGAAGATATCCACGAACTGCTGCGCGCCTGGGAGCTCAAGCACCGGATCATGACATCCGAAGCGGTTATCCAGCACACCCTGTTCCGCGAGGAAACACGGTGGCCGGGTTACTACTATCGCGGTGACCACATGAAACTCGACGACGAGAACTGGCATGTACTGACCGTCTCCCGTCGCGATCCGGAAACCGGCGAGTACACGATGGAAAAAGCGCCTCTGTATCATCTTATTGATGACGAAGAATAGAGCGCTCCCCTGACCGACCGGGCCTGCCCGGTCGGTCGACACGCCAGAGCCGGAAGCTCGATCAAAGAAAAGCCTGAATACTCAGGCTTTTCTTGTTTATACCTCTTACGTTCAAGAATACCCCATTCAGGACGCGTAGGTTTTCGTCGAGAGCAAGGCGTAAAAACGCAGGCATGGTGGGGCTATGGCAAGTTTTTACAACGCAGCTATCGGCGAAAAGATGCGTGGCCTGAATGGGGTATTCTTGATCGCAAGAGGTATATATACTTCTCGCGACCAGGAAGTATTTAGCCGACTTTGAAAAAATGTTGTTGGACCCGAGGTGAAACACCATGAACATTACCGAGAAAACCGATGAAGAAATCCTGGAGATCGCCGACCCCTGGTGGGACGAACTGGTCAAGTACTCCAACAACGCCAACTACCTCCGCTTCATAAAAAACTTTTCCAAGAGCCTGCGTCAAGGCGCGAATGAAATGGAAATCGGCAAGCAGTTCGCCAGAAGCGACCTGGCCAGAAACATCTCCAAGGAACGTGATTTTCTGGGCATGATCCGCCGCGGCGAATACGTCACCGTCCTGTACAGGGCAAAACACAAAACCAAGGAAGGCGAATGGCTCGGAAGGATGGTCCTCGGCTACGAGGATGGTGAAGTCAAGATATTCGGCGTATCGCTCTTCTAGACCCGTGAAAGAGATCATTCAGGACAACAAGTACGTCGAACTCACCTACAAGGTGATCGACAAGGACACAAAAGCCAAGCTGAGCTGGGTCGAATACCCCATTGGCTACATTCACGGAGCCACCGACATACTCTCCCCCGAGGTCAGCGCCGAACTCGAAGGCAAGGCCGCTGGCGATGTCATCGAAGTACCTATCGACTGCAACAAACTGTATGGCCCCCGGGACGAGTCCCTGGTCATCACCGACTACAAGGCAAACGTTCCAGAGGAATATCAGGAAGTCGGCATGACCATTACCATGCAAAACGACAAGGGCGACCAGAAAACCTTTATCGTCACGCGGGTCGACGAAAAGACTGTCACCCTGGACGGCAACAACCCTCTCTGCGGACGGCAAGTGATTTTCATGCTCGAAATACTCAACGTTCGGGACGCGACTGACGAAGAACTCGAAGCCGGCGGCCCCGTTGACGCGGAACCGGACGTGGAAGAGATCCTCGCCTCCGCGGTCGAGCAAACCAAAAAACACTGATTCGACTCATCCCCCGGCAACAACCTCAGCCCCGACCCTAGACACGTCTCTCAGGGGATGCTGCGTCTTTTTGATGTAAGCGCTGTTGGCCTAATAAGCCGAAGGCGCATCAGGCATTGCTTATGGCAACCCAGATTGCCTGATGCACCTTCGGCTTATCAAGCCTAGTGACCTGGATCCCGGCCAGGGGTCTCACAACACGGCTATCGGCGCTAGAAAAGCGGGCTGACGTGAGCCTCTTGAACACGGGTGGAAGCCGTCCCATAGCGACGGGGAAACCGGCTGCCCAACCCAATACGAGCCAGAACCACACCGGAAGCGCCCACTCCCGGACACGTCCGGGAGTGGGCGCCTAACCTAATGATACACAAGGAAGAATCTGGTAGGCGCGATTGGATTCGAACCAACGACCCCCACCATGTCAAGGTGGTGCTCTAACCAACTGAGCTACGCGCCTGAAGGAGGCGGAAATCTATCACGCTCAGGGACAGTCGGCAAGTATTGACCGTAAGATTTTCACAGCCCGAATACTTGAAACAGAAAATCGGGTTTTCAGAACGTTTGAGCGCCCGGTTATCCGGACTCCATCACGGTCTCGAAGAAAGGCGGTTGTAGGCCCGCGCGATCATGAGACAATTCACGCCACGGCGCGGCTGTCGCTCCGCCGTGTGGGAGGCTTGCCGGTTACCGGCGAGACAGCAACAGGAAGTCAATCTGAAACATGGATACGTTTCAACTCATCATGCGTGCAGCGCCGCGTTGCGCAAGTACGCTTGCAACCGCCCCATCTCCGATGGGCGCATCCGCCCTGCCCGACCGCCTTTTTGCCCTGTCCCTGGGCCTCGTCGCCGCGTTGACCGCTTGAAAGCCATGACTTCCCGGCGTCCATCATTCCAGATCATGCGCTCAGTGGTTTTCGCCCTGATGATGCGCGAGATGAAAACCCGCTTCGGAAACTACCGCCTGGGCTATTTCTGGGCGCTGGCCGAGCCTGGCATCCATGTCGCCATCTTCGTGGTGATGTTTGGCGTGATCATGGAGCGCACCATGCCCGGTGTCGATTACACCCTGTTCCTCATTACCGGAATTATTCCCTGGCTGATGTTCAGCGACATGCTGACGCGCGGCATGACGGCGGTCTCAGCCAATACGGGGCTGTTCAGCTATCGCCAGGTTAAACCCATGGATTCCTTCGTCGCGCGGATGATCCTGGA
>DRPO01000118.1 GCA_011330835.1 Gammaproteobacteria bacterium
ACGCTGGATACCCGCCGCCCCCAGACCAGCGGCAGTTCGGTTTCGAGATCCTCCAGCAACGCGGAAACATAGGCGCGCTCGGGAACGCCAGCCGGATCGCGCGCATGGGAGTTGAAATCGCAATACGGGCATTTGCGAACGCACCACGGAAGATGCACATACAGGGCCAGCGGAATGCTTTCCCGAAAAATACCCTTACCCCTGTTGTCTGAGCGCGTCGACCAGCTTGTTCAGCGCCTGGGCGCGGTGGCTGATGCGGTTCTTCTGCTCCGAATCCAGTTCGGCGCCCGTCTTTCCCAGCTCCGGAATCAGGAAATAGGGATCGTAGCCAAAGCCGTTTTCGCCGCGCGGCTCGCTGATGACCAGCCCCTCCCAGACACCCTCGGCGATGATAGGCGCAGGATCAGCGGCGTGGCGCATGTACACCAGCGCGGCGCGATAGCGGGCCGTGCGCTGCTCCGGCGGCACATCGGCCAGCTCGGCCACCAGCTTTTCGTTGTTCGCCTGATCGCCCTGGCCGGAATAGCGCGCCGAATAGATGCCCGGCTGCCCATTGAGCGCGTCCACCTCGATGCCCGAATCGTCGGCAATCGCCGGCAGGCCGGTGTGTTCGCAGGCGTTGCGCGCCTTGAGAATCGCGTTTTCGACAAAGGTCAGGCCCGTCTCTTCAATATCGGGCACATCGAATTCCGACTGCGGCACGACCTCGATGCCGATGGATTCCAGCATCGCGCCCAGCTCCCTCAACTTGCCCCGGTTGCCCGAAGCGAGAACGACTTTCCTGCTCATAACCCGAGCGCCTCCCGTTGCGCGGCATGGATTTGCTCGATGCCGCCAACCGCCAGATTCAGCATCGCGTCCAGCTCCTCGCGGCGAAACGCGTGGCCCTCCGCCGTACCCTGCACCTCGATAAAGCCACCGCCGTCATTCATCACCACGTTCATGTCGGTTTCCGCGTTGGAGTCCTCCGCGTAATCGAGATCGAGCACCGCCACGCCGTCATAGACGCCCACCGAAATCGAACCGATCAGGCCATGCAGCGGAGACTGTTGCAGCGCGCCGGAGGCCAGCAGCGTATCGATCGCATCGTGCAACGCCACGTAGCCGCCGCTGATCGACGCCGTGCGGGTGCCGCCGTCCGCCTGGATCACATCGCAATCGATCGTAATCTGACGCTCGCCTAGCGCCTCCAGATCAATCGCCGCCCGCAGCGAACGACCGATCAGACGCTGAATCTCCACCGTGCGCCCACCCTGCTTGCCGCGCGCCGCCTCGCGCGCCATCCGAGAGCCGGTGGAGCGCGGCAACATGCCATACTCGGCGGTCACCCAACCCTTGCCCTGCCCACGCAGCCAGGGCGGCAAGCGATCCTCCACCGTCGCCGTGCAGAGCACCTTGGTATTGCCAAAAGTCACCAACACCGAACCTTCGGCGTGGCAGGTATAGTTTCGCTCAAAGCTGACGGCGCGCATCTCATCGGGGGCTCGACCGCTGGGTCTCATAGTCATGTCCTGCTCATCGGAATGGAAAGCGGGGCATTATACCTCTTGCGATTGAGAATACCCCATTCAGGGTGCGTAGGTTTTCGTCGAGAGTAAGGCCTAAGAACGCAGGCATAGTGAAGAGGGGGAGCGCCTTTCGGCTCGGCGAGCAGCGCCCGACATCGCCGTTGAGCCGGCGGGACGCCGGCGCTCCCAGGGGACTGGGAGCGCCGGTATCCCTGCCGGCAAAGACACTTCGAAATTTCACAAGGTTAGGGCGATACCCCCTGAAGCAAGCGGTATACTGACGCCATCCAAAACGACTTCAAGGACACCCAATGATCAGCAGCATGACCGGTTTCGCCCGCGCCGAACTCGAATCGGAGACGGGCAAACTCACCATCGAGTTGCGCAGCGTCAATCACCGTTATCTGGATCTCAGCGTTCGGATGCCGGATGTGTTGCGGCGCTTCGAGACTCGGGTGCGCGAAATCCTTCGGCAACAACTGTCTCGGGGCAAGGTCGAATGCAACATCCACTTCGCGGCTTCGGCCAGCCCGGAAGGGCTGCTGATCGACGAGGCGCGCGCGCGGGCGCTGATCCAGTCGCTGGAGCAGGTTCGCGGCTGGATTGCCGAACCCGCGCCGGTGACCGCCGAAACCGTGCTGAACTGGCCGGGCGTGATCAGCGAGGATCTTCCCGACGAAAAGGCGATGCTGGAAGCGCTGGAGTCGGCGCTCGGCCAGGCGCTGGATCGGCTCACCCGCATGCGCCGCGAGGAGGGCGAGCGGCTGCGAGGCATTATCGAGTCCCGCCTCGAGAAGGTGGCCGATACCGTCAAATCGGTGCGGCGGCGCCGACCGGACGTGCTGGCCCGCGTGCGTCAAAAGCTGCTCGACCGGCTCGCGGGCCTCGATGCCCAGGCCGACCCGGGACGACTTGAGCAGGAGCTGGCCTTCATCGCCCAGAAGCTCGACGTGGACGAAGAACTGGATCGACTCGACTCCCACGTCCAGGCGACTCGCGAAACCCTGCACCGCCCGGAGGCCATTGGCCGGCGGTTGGATTTCATCATGCAGGAGTTCAACCGCGAGGCCAATACGCTGAGCGCCAAGTCAGCCGATGCGGAGACGACCGCCGCCGCCGTCGAGCTGAAGGTCCTGATCGAGCAGATGCGTGAACAGGTTCAGAATATTGAGTAAGTCATTTCCGGCCTGTTGAAAATCGTTTGCCGCACCCCCAATTCATCGGACACGTCAATACGAAACAGGTGAATCATGCTCTATGCCAACGCTTTTGCGCCCCGACTGCTGGCTGAACTGGCCCGCGAATTCCCGATCAATACGAATGAATCCCGCGAGGGCTGGACGCCCGCCGTCGATCTGACCACCACCGATGAGGCCTATATCCTCACCGCCGACCTGCCCGGAATCCGCTACGACGATCTGGATCTCAGCGTCGAACAGGGGATTCTCACGCTCAAGGGTGAAAGGGCCGCGCCGGAAGATGGCGAACGCACCCGCGCCGAACGCCGCTTTGGCGCCTTCAAGCGCAGCTTTTCGCTGCCTGAAAACGCCGATACCGACAACATCAGCGCCAAATACGAAAACGGCGTGCTCACCGTAACCGTTCCCAAACAGGCCAAACCCCAGGCCCGCAAGATCGAGGTTGTCCAGCACTGATGGGATCAGGTCGTCGGTGGCGGAGCCCTCGACGACCTGACATCATTCCCGCATGCAATACGTTGACTACTACAAGGTGCTGGGCGTGGAGCGTCACGCCAGCCAGGCCGAGATCAAGAAAGCCTACCGCCGGCTCGCGCGCAAGTACCATCCCGACGTCAGCAAGGAGGCCAACGCCGAAGCCCGTTTCAAGGAGATCGGCGAAGCCTACGAGGTGCTCAAGGACAGCGAAAAACGCGCCGCCTACGACCAGCTCGGCAGCAACTGGAAGGCCGGGCAGGAATTCCACGCGCCGCCGGGTTGGGATGCAAGTTTCAATTTCGGCGGCGCCGCTGGCGGCGGCGGATTTTCCGATTTCTTTCGCGCGATCTTCGAGGAAGGCGGCTTCACCCACAACGCGCGCGGCTTTGGCGGCGGTCAGGGAGCGGCTGGCTTCGGCGGCTTTCGCGGCGGCGGTTTTTCACAGCCGGGGCAGAATCTGGAAAGCCAGATCAGCATCACCCTCGCGCAGGCGTTTCGCGGCGACAAGGTCAAGCTGCGCGTCAGCGACGGGCGCAGCCTCAACGTCCGGATTCCCGCCGGCGTTCGCGATGGACAGAAGATCCGCCTCGCCGGGCAGGGCGGCCCCGGCGTCGGCGGCGGCAAGCGCGGCGACCTGTTGATCACGGTCAGAATCAAGCCCGACGCCCACTTCAGCCTGGACGGCAAGGATATCGAGCTGACCCTGCCGGTCGCCCCCTGGGAGGCCGCGCTGGGCGCCCGCATTACCGTGCCAACGCTGAACGGCAAACTGCAAATGAAGATCCCCGCCGGCTCCTCGCCCGGCAAGCGGCTGCGCGTGAAAGGGCGCGGCATGCCCGGACAGCCGCCGGGAGACTTTTACGTCAACCTGCAAGTCACCGCGCCGCCCGCGGAAAATGACGAGCAAAAGGCTTTGTATGAGAAAATGCGCGAGGCTTTCGAATTCGACCCCCGTTCCACCTTGAACTCATCCTCTTGAGCTCTCCGACCGCCATGAATTCTCCCCGACCCGCCATGAGGTTATCCGCTATGGTCAAGCATTCCGTTTCACGAGCCCTGCTCATTCTTTTTCTCGGACTGGTTTTCGCGCTGCCGGCCTGTGGCGCCCTGCCCGCCGCCGTTGATGGGCAACAACTGCCCACGCTGGCGCCGATGCTGGAAAAGGCCACCCCAGGCGTCGTGCATATCGCCACGCGCGGCAGCGCCGGCGGATCCCCCGTCGGCAACGATCCGTTTTTCGAATATTTCTTTGGCCGCCCCCACCCCCAGCGGAAACAGACCCGCGGGCTGGGCTCGGGCGTCATTATCGACGCCGCCAAGGGCTACATCATCACCAATAACCACGTCGCGGAAGACGCCGACAGCATCACCGTGACGCTGAAGGACGGGCGCAGCTTCGAGGCCCAGGTCGTTGGCGCCGATTCCGAGGCTGATATCGCGGTGCTCAAGATCAACGCCAGCAACCTGCACGCGCTACCGATCGCCAACTCCGACAACCTGCGGGTCGGCGATTTCGTGGTCGCCATCGGCAACCCGTTCGGGCTCAAGCAAACCGCCACCTCCGGCATTGTCAGCGCGCTGGGCCGCTCGGGGCTGGGCATCGAGTCCTATGAAAACTTCATCCAGACCGACGCCTCCATCAACCCGGGCAACTCCGGTGGCGCGCTGGTCAACCTGCGCGGCGAACTGGTCGGCATCAACACCGCCATCCTCGGCCCCAACGGCGGCAACATCGGCATTGGCTTCGCGATTCCGGTTAACATGGCCATGTCGATCGCCCAGCAACTCATCGAATATGGCAAGGTGCAACGCGGGCGACTGGGCGTCGGCATCCAGGATCTGACGCCCGACCTGGCCAACGCCTTCAACCTGCCCGCCCACAGCGGCGCGGTCGTCTCGCAAGTCGAGCAGGGCTCGCCCGCCGATCAGGCCGGGCTTCAGGTGGGCGACGTCGTCACCGCCGTCAA
>DRPO01000119.1 GCA_011330835.1 Gammaproteobacteria bacterium
CGCGCAGCCGTTGTCCGAGAGACACTGGCTCGATTGCGCAACCGGCGCGAGCGCGCTTCCCTCGGGGAGGTCGATCGATGTTGATTCGGTTCGGGTCTCGATAATCCAGTACCCCACGCCCGGAGCCACGATGGAGTCGGGCTGAAGATAGACATACCGCTGGTTGACGGCGTCGTAACGGTACGCTGCCCAGTCGGCGCCGTAGACGCCAGTGAGATCATCGCCGAAAACGTCGTTCAGCGTATTGGCGTTGGCGGGCGGCGCGCAGGGGATGCCGATCTGATTCCACTGGTTGGGGCTGATATCGAGCGTGACATCGCAACCGGTGGCGACGGTGGCGGTGACGCGGGCGATGGTTTCCGAGCGAATCCGGGCGCTTTCGAAATGCGTCTTGAAGGCGTCGACCTGGGCGGTGGAGCCGGCATCGGTAAAGAGGTTTTGCAGATGTCCGTAGGAGAGGCTCTGGTAGTTCAGTTCAGCCTCGACCGTCAATCCCTGGGCGCCGCCGACGTCGATTCGGTAAGTGATCGTGTCGCTGCCGAGATTGAAGTCATCGTCTTCGGCGGCGGCGCCGACCACCGCGATATCGCTGGAGGCAGTGTTCTTGTCGAAACCGGCGGGCGTCAGCCGGTTGTCCTTGATGTAGGCGGCGGCGCGCAACAGCGTGTGGGTCACCTCCCCGTCGGTGTTTTGCATGATCGGCTCATAGATCTGAACCTGGTCGGGAGAGTCGATGAGCGAGTAGTGCGGCTCGTAGTTATGCCAGTCCTGGTCGTTGTCGGCGCCAACGATACTGCCATCGGCATTGGCCCGACCGGACTCGAAGACGGTGTCGCCTTGCGCGTCGCGCACGGTGACATGCAGCCAGGCGCGGCGCGAGGGGTAGCCGGTGGGGAACTTGTGGCCGCTGTGGTTGCTGACTTTCAATACGACTTCAAGCTGATTGCCGACAAGTTTTTTCGAGACGATTTCCAGCGAGGCGGCGGCCTGGAGAAAGTCGCGGGTGGCGGCAATGGCCGGTTCGAACCCGGTGGCGGAGACCTGAAGCTCGTCCGGATGGTCGGCGAGTATGGCCATCATCGTGGTATTGGCGCCGAGGAAGCTGTGTTGCGAGAAACCGGGGCGCGCTTGCAGCGAGCCGGGACGGTTGGCGATCTTCACATCGCCCGATGCCTGGGGCATGTGGCACGCCTGGCAGGTCTTTTGTTGCGCGCCGCCGTCGCGGTAGTCGCTGTGTTCCCACTCGCTGTACGCCATCTGCTCGGGAAACTGTTCCGCCTGCGTGGCGGGAACGATGTTGCCAGCGGCGTCCACGAAGGGCGTTTTCAGATCGTGGCAGGCGGCGCAGAGTTCCGATGTGCTGGTATGCGCGCCAAGTTCGGGCGTGAAGCTCACCATGTTACGCATGGGGCCGGCGAGGGGGTTGTCGTATTGGCCATAGGCGGGGCGTAGCCGCGAGTCGGCGTATTGCTGCACATAGAATGCGCCGGACCCGCCCGCCGGCGTTCCCAGGTTGCCGTCGTCGGCGATCTGGTGGCAGAGCGTGCAGCTCACGCCGTCGAGCGCGTGGTTGAACAGCGCATGGTTCGAATTGAGCATGCCGCTGCCGAAGATCTCGATAGGCAGCCCTTCCTTGTGCGCGACATCGTTGGCCATCGGGGCGTGGCATCGGGAGCACTTGTCATTGATTTCTTCCGACAGCGCCGGATTGCGCTTCAGCTCCGAGGCGACCTTGGCGCGCCAGTAGGGATCGCGTGACGCATTGGCCATCATGCTGGTGGACCAGGACTTGACAATGGAAATGTCCTGGCCCTGGTCGTCGGTGAGGCCGTCATGGCAGAGAGTGCAGCGCCCGGAGCCGGAATAGTGTTCGTCCTCGAAATTGTCGTTCGCCTTGGGGCCGACGGGCGTCCCGACGACGATTTGTATCGGCGTGCTGGAATCGGTGGAATTGCCCTGTCCCTGTTGATCGTTGACAGTCAGCGTGGCCTGGTAGGTTCCCTCGCTTGTGTAGACATGCGTGGGATTCGCGGCGGTGCTGGTCGCGCCGTCGCCAAACTGCCAGAAATAGGCGAGCGTATCGCCATCGGGATCGGAGGAGCCGGACCCGGTGAACTGCACGGTCAACGGCGGGTCGCCGCTGGTGGGCGTTGCCGAGGCCACGGCCTGGGGCTGGGTGTTGGTTGGCGCGTTGGGGTTGCAGACCTCATGCACGCCGGCTCCAACGATGCTGACCCAGGTCAGGCAGCCCGTGGGCGAAACGATAATGTCGACCACGCCCGGGGCGTTGTTTTCGAAATCCTGGATATCGGTCAACTGGTTGCCGGAAAGAACGCCCGACTTGATCCATCCGCCGCCGTAGTCGCCGAAGTAATAGCGGTTGCGATATTGTGGCGGAAAAGCGTTGGAGCGATACATCGGTCCGCCGGTGATGGCGCGGCCCCGTACGGCGGTCTGGCCGTAATGGTGGTATTCGAAGATCGGATCCAGCGCGTTCGGCGCCGAACAGGACTGATAATTGTGGCTGCCTTCCAGGCAGGGCCAGCCCAGGTCGGCGCCGCCCTCGGCGTTGTAGATCGCCTCCCAGTAATCCTCGCCCACATCGGCCACCAGCGCCTTGCCGGTGGCGGGGTCGACGCTAAACCGGAACGGGTTGCGCGCTCCCCAGATCCAGATTTCCGGCGCCCCGGCGCTGGTGAACGGGTTGTCCGCCGGGATGGAGCCGTCGGGGTTGATACGCAGAATGCTCCCGCGCGGGTCATTCAGGTCGCGCGCCAGGCGGGAGGTTTCCGCCGTGCCGTTGTCGCCCATGGAGATCAGCAAGGTTCCGTCGAGCGCGAACCTCAAGGTACCGCCCTGGTGATGACCGGCAACCAGTCCGGGGCCGGTATAGATCTCGGTTTCGGCGGTCAACGCGCCACCGGTCGAGACTGTGTAGCGCAGCACATGATTGCGGTTGGATCGGGTGACGTAGAAAAAGACATGCCGGTCGCTGGCGTAGTTTGGAGAAAAAGCGATGCCCAGCAATCCCATTTCCACATCGCTTTGCACCCCGCTGATGGAGAAGCTGTGTAGCAGCGCATGGGTCTGGCCATCGAAAACCTTGATGCCGCCGGCTTTCTCCAGCACCCAGAGATTGCGGTTGCCCGGTTCGTAGGCCAGCGCGGTGGGCAGATTTAGCGAGCCGCCCGAGATGATCTGGCGATCGACCAATCCCGCTGGCGCCGCGCCCGTCGAGACAGGTGGGCATAACAACAGCAGGGTGATTGCCAGTCGAGTGAATTGATGAATCCGGGGTTCCTTCACGTCCTGTTTCCTTGGCGAGTTTCCGGGTGTGATCTTGCACGAATGTTTTCCGCGCTTTTGTGATCTGGATCACGTTGTGTGTGGGGGGGGTCTCGCGGGATCTCGGAGCTCTCGGGCGAGAGGTATATGTTAATCGTTGCGTATATTCTCGCAGTCACGGTGGCGCTCCCAATAATCCCTTCTCCCCTTTGGGGGAGAGGGTAAGGGTGAGGGGGAAAACCGCATATCGGGACACAGGGTGCGAGTGCTTTTGCAACTATTAACTATATGATACGCGCACAAAAAAGCCGGACTCCCGAAAGAGTCCGGCTTGCATGCCGTAAGGTCGGATTATTACTTGACCTTGGAGCCGTCGATGTCGATTTCGACGCGACGGTTCATCTGGCGGCCTTCGCGGGTGTTGTTGTCCGCGATTGGAGCCAGTTCGCCCATGCCGACGACATTGAGTAGCGCGGGGTTGACGCCGCGTGACTTGAGGTAGTCGGCGACAGCCTGGGCGCGACGCTCGGAGAGCTTCTGGTTATAGGCCTCGGAACCGGTATTGTCGGTGTGACCGGTAATCGTGATGCTGCGAACCTTGTCGAAAGAGTGCAGCTTTTCGACGATGTCGTCGATGGCGGCCTTGCCGCTGGCCGTCAGGGCCGCGCTGTTGAGATCGAACAGCGCCTGGCCACCGATGGTGACGTGCTCGATCGTGGGCTTGACTTCAACCGGCGGGGGAGGCGGAGGCGTCGGCGCCGGAGGAGTTACAACGGGCTTGGGCTTGGGTTTTGGAGCGGGTTTCGGCTTGGGCTTGGGTTTGCCGCAGGCTTCGGTCCAGGCGGACTTGGTCCAGGTCGATGTCTTGACACACTTCTTGCTGCTGTCGGTGACATTCTTGCCTGAAGAGTCCACC
>DRPO01000120.1 GCA_011330835.1 Gammaproteobacteria bacterium
CGAAACCGTGGCCGACCTGATCAGGGAATGGCAAACGCCGTCTCCGGCCCGACTGGCGGAGCATTTCCGGGAGACCGAGCACGAAAGGATCGTCGATCAACTGTTGAGCTGGAATCCGCCCCGCATGGCGGAAGAAGGCTGGGAAGCCCTGTTCGACGACGCGCTGGAGCAGCTCAGGACGCATGCCCGCCAAAACCGGCTTGACGAATTGTTGCACCAGTCCGCCATCCGCGATCTCACGCCCGACGAAAAAGCCGAACTGAAGACCCTGCTGGCCTCCAGATGACGGCTTGAAAACTGGCGGAAAGGGACATACTTATACCTCATGCGTTCAAGAATACCCCATTCAGGGTGCGTAGGTTTTCGTCGAGAGCAAGGCGTAAAAACGCAGGCATAGTGGGGCTATGGCAAGTTTTTACAACGCAGCTATCGGCGAAAAGATGCGTGGCCTGAATGGGGCATTCTTGAACGCAAGAGGTATACTATACTCACATAGGCGTTGGTCATTTCGGCGCGCGCCGAATCGACCCGAGGCAAGTAGAAGAAAATGTGCGCCTGTTCGCCGTTGTCAGCGGCGGAAAATCAAGACTCGGTATTTTTTCCCAGGCAAATCAAATTGTTAAATTATGCCAAGAAAAAACGCTGAAATTGGCGGCCTTTGCTCGTGAAATCGCCAAAAGGGGAATTTCCCCGAAAACGCACGGTCGGAAACCCCACTTGACAATGCTGGCGCATTCACAGCTTAGCCGATATAATCGCCGGCTCTTTTTTGTACGCTCAAATCACGCTGAATGAATCAATCTGCCGAACAATCCAGACTCAAGGAACTGATCAGCCGCGGCAAGGAACAGGGTTACCTGACTTACGCGGAGGTCAATGACCACTTGCCCGACTCCATTGTCGCGGCGGAACAGGTCGAGGATATCGTCAACATGATCAACGACATGGGCATCAAGGTCGTTGAAACCGCGCCCGATAGCGAAACCTTCGGGTTGAGTGACGATAATGTCGAGACGGATGAGGAAGCCGTTGAGGAAGCGGCCGCCGCGCTCGCCAGCGTCGATTCCGAATTCGGTCGCACCACCGACCCGGTGCGCATGTACATGCGCGAAATGGGCACCGTGGAGCTATTGACGCGCGAGGGCGAGATCGAAATCGCCAAGCGCATCGAGGAAGGCCTGCTGCAAGTCCGACGGGCGCTGTCCTACTATCCGCCCGCCATCGAGACCCTGCTGGAGGAATGGGGCAAGGTCGAGCGCGAGGAAATGCGGCTTTCCGATCTTGTCGTCGGTTTTTTCGAGCCCGATGTCGAGGAAGAAAAGTCCGCGTCGACCGTCGACAACGCGGCTGACGCCGAGGCATCCAGCGATGACGACGAGGAAGAGGAAGCCGTGGGTCCCACCGGTCCCACGATCGAGGAAACCCGAGAACGAATGGAGGTCATCCGCAAGCTGCACGAAAAAATCATCAAGTCCCGGCCATCGAAAGCGCGCGACAAGGCCCAGGCCGAACTCGCCGACCGCTTTACCGAGCTGAAACTGATGCCCAAGGCGCTCGACGCCATCATCAAGCAGCTGCATGAAACCGTGGCCAGCGTCCGCGCCCTCGAGCGCGACATCATGAAGCTGTGCGTGGGCGAAGCCAAAATGCCGCGCAAGGAGTTCATCTCCAACTTCCGCGAGAACGAGACCAACCTCGACTGGCTGGACGGGTACATCAACTCCGATCACGCCTACGGCCAAGGCCTCGCGCGCGTGAAATCCGAGGTGCAGGCCTTGCAGCGTTCGCTGCAAAAGATCTCCAAGACAACCGGCCTGCCCATCAACGAGCTGAAAGAGATCAATCGCAAGATGTCGATCGGCGAAGCCAAGGCGCGGCGCGCGAAAAAGGAAATGGTCGAAGCCAACCTGCGGCTGGTCATCTCCATCGCCAAGAAATACACCAACCGCGGCCTGCAGTTCCTGGATCTGATCCAGGAAGGCAATATCGGCCTGATGAAAGCGGTCGACAAGTTCGAATACCGTCGGGGCTACAAGTTCTCGACCTACGCCACCTGGTGGATCCGTCAGGCCATCACCCGATCCATCGCGGATCAGGCCCGCACGATCCGGATCCCGGTGCACATGATCGAGACCATCAACAAGCTCAACCGCATTTCGCGCCAGATGCTCCAGGAAAAGGGCCGCGATCCCACCCCGGAAGAGCTGTCCGAACGCATGGGCATGCCCGAAGCCAAGGTGCGCAAGGTCCTCAAGATCGCCAAGGAGCCCATCTCCATGGAAACCCCAATCGGCGACGACGAGGATTCACACCTGGGCGACTTCATCGAGGACGCCAACGCCGTATCGCCGGTCGATTCCGCCACCAGCCTCAGTCTTGGCGAAGCCACCACTGGCGTACTCGCCTCGCTGACCAGCCGCGAAGCCAAGGTGCTGAGAATGCGTTTCGGCATCGGCATGAACACCGATCACACGCTCGAAGAAGTCGGCAAGCAGTTCGACGTCACCCGCGAACGCATACGCCAGATCGAGGCCAAGGCCCTGCGCAAGCTCCGTCACCCCTCCCGTTCCGACATGCTGCGCAGCTTCCTCGACCTCGAACATTGATCCAGGCGGGCGGCATCGCCGCCCGCGCCCTCTCCGGGCCCTTAGCTCAGTTGGTTAGAGCAGTCGACTCATAATCGATTGGTCGTAGGTTCAAGTCCTACAGGGCCCACCATA
>DRPO01000121.1 GCA_011330835.1 Gammaproteobacteria bacterium
GCCGATTTCAGCCGGTATGTCCCGGCGCTGGCGAAGCCCGCCCTGTTTATCGCCACCCCGGTCCATGACAATTTCTCCCGGTTCCTGGGCGCATTGGCGTTCAAGGTCAATATCCGCAAACTGGACGCGCTCCTGAATGAACTGCCCAGCATGGGTGAAACCGAGCGTTCATTCCTGATCGGCGGCGACGGGTTGACAAGAAACGACCTCCCCGGCGGAATCAAACTGCTGCAACCGATGGAGAGCGCGCTCATCAGCGGCGCAAACGCAAGCGACTCGGGCGTTCTCACCGCCGAGGGAGACCAGCACGAGCCCGTGGTTGGCGCCTACGCCAAACTGGCCATTCCCGGCCTCGACTGGAAACTGTTCACCGAGATGAAGCGCTCGGAAATGCTGGCGCTGTCGTCCCCCCTGCTCTATATCGCCCTGCTGGGAAGCCTGATCACGCTGGTGGTCGGGCAACTCGTCGCCAACTATCTGGCGCGCCGTTTCGACGCGGAACTGGGCGGCGATCCCCGTGACATCTCCCGCATCGCGGAACAAATGGCCGAAGGCGACCTCAGATTGTGCGAAGAGCAGGCGCCCACGAGGGGCGCGGCCTTCGCCATGCTGGCCATGAAAAAGAAAATCAGCGAGGTCATACAGCGCGTCAAGGCGATCTCCCACGAACTGGGCGACGAAGCCAGCGAAATCGCCGAGGGCAACAAGCACCTGGCTGAACGAATCGAAAACCAGTCCCGGGATCTCGACAAGATTCTCGACGCGGTGGATGAAATCAGTTGTCTGGTGACCCAAAGCAGTGAAAAAACCGGCCAGGTCAAGGAACACGCCCGATCCGCCACCGCCCTGGCTCGGGAAGGCGGCGCCGTCGTTGACGAATCCATTCAGGCGATGGAAACCATCAGCGACGCCAGCCGCGAAATGCAGGGCATTATCGCGGTGATCGACGATCTGGCCTTTCAGACCAACCTGCTGGCGCTCAACGCGGCGGTCGAGGCGGCGCACGCGGGCGAACATGGACAGGGTTTCGCCGTCGTCGCGGCCGAAGTCCGTTCGCTGGCGCAAAAGAGCGGCGAAGCCGCGAAACAGATCGCGCAACTGATCAATAAATCCAGCGCCATGGTCGAGACCGGCAAAACACACGTCAACCATTCCGGAAAGAAGCTGGAAAACATTATCGAATCCTTCTCCCGGGTCGATGAACTGATCGACGCCATTTTCAACGACAGCAAGGAACAGGAAATGCGCGTCACCGAAATTCGCGACGCGTTGCAACGCATCGGCGACGCCACCAACTCCAGCGTCGCCTTTGTCGAGCAAGTGGCCAAAACCAGCCAGGGCATCGAATTCCAGTCCGGAAAACTGAAGTCCGCCGTGTCGTTTTTCACGGTCCAGGGCGACGCTCTCGAACCGGACAGCGCCCAGGACTCGCCCTGCCCATCGGGCCAAAAGGAAAGACGCGCGGCCTCCCGCCCCTGGTCCGCCCCGGCGAAAAACGCCCCGACGAAGGGGCGTCAGCCGGAAGAACGAGCGGAAACCGTCACCCCGTCGCGCTGGGCAAGTTTTTGATTGTTCAGTGCCCCCGATGCCACGCTCGCCATGACAGCAACCTGTATGGCGACCAGAACGCCATCCCCTGCCAGTGCGGCGCGCATTTCCGCATCCCCGCCTCGCCCGATCTGGCAAGCGCCTGGCAATGCCCGAATTGTGGCGGCTCCACCTCGCCCCAAAACAATCGCTGCGCCTTCTGTGGCGTCTATCTCGCCTTCGCGCGCTGCCCGTCCTGCTTTACGCCGGTTTTCGACGGAAGCCGTTACTGTCACGCCTGCGGCGAATACCTGCTGACGCCGGCAACGCAAGCGACCAAGGACCAGGATTCCGATCTCGATTGCCCGCGCTGCGATGAAAAGCTCAAAACCCGTATTCAGGGCGATTTCCATCTTCAACACTGTCTGGGCTGCGGCGGATTGTGGATCGACCACGACGCGTTCCGCCGGGTGCTGGAGAACCGGGGCAACGACAAGAGCATGGAAAACCTGCTGGGCAAGGCGCCCGGACTGGACATCGCGCCCGCCCGCCGACCGGTGGCCTACCTGCCCTGCCCGCGCTGTCAGCAGCTCATGCACCGGCGC
>DRPO01000122.1 GCA_011330835.1 Gammaproteobacteria bacterium
CCGGACAGCAGCGATTGGTTCAGCCGCTGGAGATCGGCCAGCGTATGCCCCGGCTTGAGCGCTTCGACGAGGCTCGACGCGCCGCCCGATAGGCAGAAGATGGCCTGCCGGTTCTTCGGCAGCGACTGACAGTAGTCCAGCAGCGCCTCGCCCGCCGCGAGGCTTTTTTCACCGGGAACGGGATGCTCGGATTCGAGGCAGCGGATAACATCGGGCAAGGGCTCGGTCAGATAGCCCTGGCGGGTGACCAGCAGACCGTCCTCCAGCCGGTCGCCGATCGCCTCAACGGCGCCCGCCGCCATCGCGGTCGCGGCCTTGCCGACAGCGATGAGGCTGACCGAGGGCTCAAGCGGGATCCGAGCCAACGCCCTTCGGACGGCAGAGCCGCCTTCCACGCGGCGCAGGGCAGCGTGGAAAATTTTCAACAGGTCCTTTCGGATTTCAGAGGATTCCCGGGGCATTGACAATTCCCGTATTGCGCGCTGATCGCGAGCAGTATACTGCTCGCGATCAGCGCGCAATACGGAAACGCCTCACTCAACCGGGCCAGGCGCAATCGAAAACTCGATCCTGTTGGCGGGCAACAAGGTATCCGGCGCGGACGGTTTCGGCGGAACAATGCCGATCTGGCGCTGTTGGACGCCCATCGAGAACAGCCGCTGGATCACGTCATCAACGACGATTCCGATCTTTTCCGCCGTGACGCCGGTTTTCGGAAGATAGTAGCCACCGGCCCTGATTCGCAGGGCCGGGTTGCCTTTGAGCCCCAGGGCCATCGGTTTCAACAGCTCATCGACATCCCGACCGGGCAGCAGGCGGCCCAGTTGTTGGCGAATGGGAATGATTGGCATGGCCAGCTGGAAGAAGCCCTTGGCGGCGGGGGCTCCGCGCCGGGGCGGTCGGGTCTTTTCCACGGGCTCGCGGGGAACGATGGGCGTTGATGGCGGCGATGCGACAGGTTGCTCCCGTACTGGCAAGCCTGGACTAACGGTTCGCCCAAAACGCTTGACCAGGGCGATCCCCAGGTTGGCGGCGTCCTGATCATAGGAGGTCCATTGCAAACGCAAGGCGAGACCGCTCTTCCAGCCGAATTCGAGTCCGCCCGTGGTCCATAGATGATAGTCCTGGTTCTGGACGTGCGGCAGCAGGGTGTAGGTATCGAGGATGCCGATCCCCGCCCCGCCGAACAGCGACAGGCCTTCGCGCATGCCCAGGTCGTAGGCGCCGGGACTCCGGCGTCCCCACAGCGGCAGGTATCCCGCCACACCCAGCCCGGTGGAGGTGTAGCTGATGGTTCCCGCCTTGCGCCCCGCGCGGTCGATGCGCACCCGCCCCAGATTGGCGGCATAGCCTTCCAGGCTCAACCGAGCCGACAAATCGTATCCCAAAGAAAAGGTGAAGCTGGCGTCGTGGTCATCGCCAATATCAAACACACTGCCCGAGGTATCGGGCCGCAGGGTGGACTGCCCCGCCTGGATCCCCAGATGCCAGCGCTCGCCCAGTCCATTCGACCGCTCGCCAGCCCAAGCGGGCATAACCGGCAACAAAGCCAGCAATGCGATCCCCAGGCGCAACCCGAAACGCCAACCGCTCTCCCTTGATAACAACATCCGCGATTCCCGTCGCAATCCGCAAGCGCGCGATTGTAGCCGGACCCGGGTCGAAAAAAACCGCCTCACCGGCTAAAACATGCCGCTTTGCCGCCGAATTGGCGAATTGAATCACAAATGAACCTCCCTCCTCTGAAACGCGCGGATTCCTTTGAGCGTCAGCCATGGCAACCCGGCTTGCCGCGTTCGGCAAATCTTGCCACCGTTCTCGACCGACTTCGGGGTGATTGCGAAATCCGTTTTTCGCCCCTTCCCCGAATCTGTGACGCGGACACTCCGAATGCCGCGATTTTCCCGAACGCCCCGCGACTTTAGACCTCCCGTCGCGTGATTCGCGCCGCTGGCGACGCATCGACAAAAATGGCGCGCGGATTGCATTCTTGCCGATGACTCAAACTCATCGGGAGGCAAGGATGCCCACCAGTCTGGATGATCTTTTCGGCTTGCACGCGCGCTCGCTGATGCTGCGCGCGAAACGGACCGAACTGCTGGCGTCGAACCTGGCCAATGTCGATACGCCGAATTACAAGGCGCGGGATCTCGATTTCACGGGTATTCTGCGCGATGCGGAAAAACACATTCATATCAAAACCGCCAGCACGCACCGGCGACATCTGCCGCTGAACGCCGCATCCACGAACAGCGCCCCGGTCAAATACCGCGTCCCTCACCAGTCCTCGCTGGACGGCAATACCGTGGAGAACGATGTGGAACAGGGCCGCTTCGCGGAAAACGCCGTGCGTTACCAGGCCAGCCTCAAGTTTCTTGGCGATCAGGCCAACGGTCTCATCAGGGCATTGAAGGGAGAATAAACCATGTCACTGTTCAACGTATTCGATATATCCGGCACGGGCATGAACGCCCAGTCGGTGCGACTGAATGTCACCGCCAGCAACATCGCCAACGCCGATACGGTGGCCGGTTCGCCCGACAAGGCCTACCGCGCCCGCCAGCCGGTGTTCGCCACCGTGCTCAACGGCATTCAGCCGGGGCCCGGCATCGACGCCGGCGTGGAAGTGCGCGGCATTGTGGAGAGCCAGGCCGAGCTGCCGATCCGCTACGCGCCGGACAACCCTTACGCCAATGAGGAGGGATATATCTACGAATCCAACGTCAACCTGGTGGAAGAAATGACCAACATGATATCCGCCTCGCGCAGCTACCAGAACAATATCGAAGTGCTGAACACATCGAAAACGCTGCTGCTGCAAACGCTCAGACTGGGAGAATAAGATGGTCGCGATCAATACCGACATTCTGGATAAATACCAGCTTGGAAAAAACACGCAAAAGAACGACCCCGCCAAGATTCTGCAAGGCGATTTTCTGAAATTGATGACGGAACAACTCAAACACCAGGATCCGATGAAGCCCACCGACAACGGGGAATTTCTCGGTCAGATGGCGCAGTTCAGCACGGTATCGGGGCTAAAGGAATTGCAAGGCGCTTTCACCAAGCTGGCGAATACCCTGCAATCCAACCAAATGCTGATGGCGGCGACGCTGATCGACAAGCAAGCGCTGGTGCCCGCCGAGACCATAACCACAACGGAAAAAGGTGAAAAAGTCAGCGGCGCCGTCGCCCTGCCCGAGTCTTCCGCCAACGCCTCGGTCGATGTCATCGACGCCGGCGGCAACGTGATCCGAACCCTTCCGATCAAGGCGTCAAAAGACGGCGGCGCGGAATTCACCTGGGATGGCAAAAACGCCGATGGCGAAGAGATGCCGCCGGGGCATTACCGCTTCCAGGCCAGCGTCGCGCTGGACGACAAGGGCGCGGTGGAATCCGCCCCGCTGTACCTGGATCAGAAAATCACCAGCATCAGCGTTGACCAGGGCAATATTTCGGTCACCGCGGGCGATGGCGCCAAATACGGGTTCGCCGATATTCTGCGTATCGGTTGACGCGCACCAGCCCGCCACGGATGGCGGCGCTGAAAACCGGGGCTGGACGCCCCGGACAGGGAAAACGCTTTTCCCTGCGTCGGCGCGCAAGGATGCGTCCCGACGCGATCCACGATAACACACGACTCAAGGAGAGAAATCTATGTCGTTTCAAGTAGCACTCACGGGATTGGATGCCGCGACCACCAACCTGGAAGTCATATCCAATAATATCGCCAACTCAAACACCAACGGCTTTAAACGCTCGCGCGCGGAGTTTGCCGATGTCTACGCCTCCTCGGACTTTGGCTCGGTTTCCAACGCCACTGGTGAAGGCGTGCGGGTCACCAATATTCGTCAACAGCACACCCAGGGGGACATCAATTACACCGAAAACAGCCTGGATGTCGCCATTTCCGGCGGCGGCCTGTTTCGCCTCTCCGATAATGGCGGAGGGGTTGTCTATTCACGCGCCGGCGCTTTCGGTCTGGATCGCGACGGCTACCTGACCAACGCCACGGAACAGCGACTCACGGGCTATCAGGTCGATGACCGGGGCACGATCCTGCCGACGCTGGGAGAATTGAAGATCGACCGCGCGGACCTACAACCCAAGGCATCGGAAAAAGTCTCGTTGACGGCGAATATCGATCAAACCTCAGAGGCAATCGGCGCGGGCGCGTCTTTTGATGTCGATAATCCCAAGTCCTATAATTTCACCACCGGAGCCACGATTTTTGACTCGCAGGGCTCCACGCACGTGATCAACTACTACTTCCGCAAGGAAGATGACAACAAATGGAAACTATTCACCGTCTCGGCGGACACTGACACTATCGTTGGCGATCCCGACGGCTACAATCTTGAATTTGGCACCGATGGCCGGCTCAATGCCCTGACGGATAACGCCACCCCCGCCAATACCTTTGTCCAGAGAAACTCCAATGGCGTTCCCGAAGGGACTTTCGACGTTACCGTGAACGCAGCGGCGCTGGGCAGCTCGGTCGACGACATCACCTTGTCCATGGATCTCGCCAGCATCACCCAGTTCGACTCCGCATCCGGCGTCAACTCGGTCACCGCGGACGGCTTTTCCTCCGGTCGATTGTCATCGCTCGACATCGACAAGTCCGGCGTGATCTTCGGGCGCTACTCCAACGGCCAGTCCAAGGCCATGGGCCAGATCGCCCTCGCCAACTTCTCCAGCCTTGACGGACTCCGCCCCGTTGGCGACTCCTCATGGGCGGAGACCTTCGCCTCCGGTCCACCGGCGATCGGCGCGCCCGGCAGCGCTTCGCTCGGATACATTCAGTCGAGCGCGTTGGAATCCTCCAACGTTGACGTCACCGAGGAACTGGTCGACATGATCGGCGCTCAGCGAAGCTTCCAGGCCAACGCGCAGATCATCAGCGTCGCCGATACCCTGACGCAGACGATCATCAACATGCGGCGTTAGTAATAAGATGGACGCGGAGGGGTATACGGCTCCTCCGCGCTCTATTGCAATACCACCTCCACTAACCGAGGACAAAACCAGCGATGGATCGCATCATTTACACCGCCATGAACGGAGCCCGGCAGATCATGCTGAAGCAGGCTTCGAACAACCACAATCTGGCCAACCTGAACACGACCGGCTTTCGCGCCGATCTGGATGCGTTTCGCAGCAAACCGATGTATGGCCCGGGCCAGCCGAGCCGGGTCTACGTCCAGGACAATCGCGCCGGCGTGGATTTTGCCCAGGGGCAATTGATCACCACCGGAAACGAGCTCGATATCGCTATTGGCG
>DRPO01000123.1 GCA_011330835.1 Gammaproteobacteria bacterium
CCCCATGCCGGCAAGATGCCGGCGCTCCCAGCAGCCCCCCCCTGGGAGCGCCGGCGTGCCGCCGGCCCCGCGGCAATGTCGGGCGCGGCCCGACAAGCCGTCAGGCAGGGATGTCGACGCTCCTCCATTGCCCTATGCCTTCAGGCTCCTGGAAACAATCTCGTAGACATCGCGCGACAGTCCGGGCCGTGCCTGAAGGCCCTCCAGTTCCTTGCGCATCAACGCCTGGCGCCCATCGTCATAATGTCGCCAGCGAGTGAACTGTTTGGCCAGCCGCGCGGCGACCTGGGGGTTGATGCTGTCGAGAGTTTGTATCTGTTCGCCCACGAAGCGGTAGCCAGTTCCATCGGCGGCGTGAAAGCCGGTGGGGTTGGCGGCGAAGGCGCCGATCAGCGCGCGCACCTTGTTGGGGTTCTTGATCGTGAACAGAGGATGCTCCATGAGCCGGCGCACCTCGTCGACCACGCCGGGCAGGGTCGCGCCCGCCTGCGCCGCGAACCATTTGTCCATCACCAGGCTGTCGTCCCGCCAGCGTTCGTGGAACTCGGCCAGCGCGGCGCGCCGCTGCTCTCTGTCATGATCCGCCAAGGCGCTCAGCGCGCCCATCGCGTCGGTCATGTTGGTCGCGCCGCGGAACTGGTCCAGCGCCAATGTCAGCGCCTCTGCCGAGCCCGATGCCGTCATCAATCCCAGGACGACGTTCTTGAGCCGGCGGCGTCCCATGCTGGCGGCGTCCAGGGCGAAGTCATCTTCGTCCCGGTTCTCGTCATAGACGCGCCGCAACGCGTCTTCGAAGCGTTCCGCCAGCTCCCGGATCAGGCCTTGCCGGGCCTGATGGATGATGTCGGGCCGGATGACCGACACCTGTTCGGCCAGATAGGCTTCGCCGGGCAAGACCAGCGCCTCGGCCAGCAGGGCGCGGTCGGATTCGCGATCGTCCAGAAGATGCCGCCAGGCCTCGATCAGGGCGTCCGGCGTCTCGACAGTCCGGCCTTCGCCGATGCGTTGAATGCGTTCCAGTAACACGCGGGTCGCCAGCCGCTGACCGGCTTCCCAGCGATTGAACGCGTCGCTGTCATGAGCCGCCAGAAAGCCCAGCGCCTCGTCGCTGTAGTCGTATTCCAGAATGACCGGCGCGGAGAAATCCCGCAACAGCGAGGGCGTCGGTTCCGCGTCCAGCCCGGTGAACACGAAGCGCTGACGGCTCTCTGTCAGCACCAGCAGATGCTCATGGGCGACAGTCTCCCCGCCTTTCAGTCGCGATTCGATCGGCGCGCCATCGCTCGACAACAGGGCGACGCGCACGGGAATCATCATCGGTTCGAACGCTGCTTCATCCTGCCCTTCGGGGCATTGCTGGCTGAAGGTCAGGCTGTAGTCGCCCGTCTCGGCATTCCACGCCGACTCGGCGGCCACTCTCGGCGTTCCCGCCTGCTCATACCAGCGCTGAAACTGCTCCAGATCCACGCCATTGGCGTCCGCCATGGCGTGACGAAAATCATCGGTCGTCACCGCCTGCCCGTCATGCCGCTGGAAGTACAGATCCATGCCCTTGCGAAACCCTTCCCGACCCAGCAGGGTCTGGTACATGCGCACCACTTCCGCGCCCTTTTCATAGACAGTGACGGTGTAGAAATTGTTGATCTCGATATAGGAATCGGGGCGCACCGGGTGCGCCATCGGGCTGGCGTCCTCGGCGAACTGCACGCTGCGCAGCATGCGCACATCGTCGATGCGCTTGACCGCCGGCGAGGTCATGTCCGCCGTGAAGGACTGATCGCGGAACACCGTCAGCCCCTCCTTGAGGCTGAGCTGGAACCAGTCGCGGCAGGTCACCCGGTTGCCGGTCCAGTTGTGGAAATACTCGTGGGCGATGACCGCCTCGATGTTGACGAAATCGGTATCGGTAGCCGTCTCCGGCAGGGCCAGCACGAACTTGGAGTTGAAGATGTTCAGCCCCTTGTTCTCCATCGCCCCCATGTTGAAATCATCGACCGCCACGATCATGTACAGATCCAGATCGTATTCCAGGCCGAACCTCTCCTCGTCCCAGCGCATCGCCTTTTCCAGCGAACGTAGCGCATGCGCGGTGCGATGCGCATTGTGATGCTCGGTATAGATCCGCAGCGCCGCCTCACGCCCGGAACGCGTCGTGAAACTGCCCTCGGTGACTGCCAGATCCCCGGCCACCAATGCGAACAGATAACTCGGCTTGCGGAACGGATCATGCCACTTCGCCCAGTGGCGGCCCTCCCCCGCGTCCCCGCTGTCCACCGGATTGCCATTGGACAGCAACACGGGAAAACGCGCCTTGTCCGCCTCGATGGTCGTGGTGAACACGGTCATCACATCCGGGCGGTCGAGAAACCAGGTGATCTTGCGGAATCCATGCGCCTCGCACTGCGTGCAATAGTTGCCGCTCGACTGATACAGCCCCTCCAGCGACGTATTCTCCTCCGGATGAATCTTCACCACCGACTCGAACACGAATTCATCCGGCGTCTCCGGCAGTATCAGCCCCTCCGCGTCGATCCGGTATTCCTCCGCCGTCAGTTCGCGCCCATCGATGCTGACCGACACCGGCGTCAAATCCACGCCGTCCAGCCGCAACGGCTCCCTCGGGCCCTCGCCGTTGCGGCGAAACGCGATTCGGCTGGACACCGTGGTCTCCCCCTCGCGCAGATCGAAATGCAGATCGACCGAATCGATCCAGAACGCGGGCGGACGATAGTCCTTCAGATAAATCACCCGCGGGCTGCCTTCTTTCATCCTCTTTCTCCTGTTGTGCTTCTCGCGATCAAGAATACACCATTCAGTGCGCACGGATTGTTGTCCAGAGCAGGTTCGCCCCGGAACCACGGGGCGGCAATCATCGCCGACGACTATTCCCGCTTCTTTGCCGGCAGGGACGCCGACGCTCCTCCAGAATCCGGCGGTCAGCAACAGCCGGGCTTCCGGTGATGCGCCAAGATGGTTCTATTTCAATGCCTTGAAAGCGGGAGTTACGCCTAACTTATTGGCCGCCTTGCAGAATTCCATATCCAAAGTATGAAGCAAGCTCTCCCCGCAAATACATAGATGCATGGCGTCCGCAAAATCCGCTCCCAGCTTGTACCATTCGAGAGCTTGTCCAATTTCCGTCGAGTTCTCCATGACGAGATTTTCAGTCGCCAGGGCGTTTTCAAAGAATAACGCAATGTCATCGCGACTTTTCTTATAAACCGAGCGAAGCACCCACTCGGTCTCCAATAATACGGTTCTTGAAATAAAAACTTCGTTGCTATCGATGAGCCGTTCGGCCATGTCAGCCTGGCGCTCATCATCGTTGACCGCCAGGCGCACCAATAGATTGGTGTCAAATGCGATCATTCGTGTAGTCGACAGGTTTGCATAGCGTCTCGGTTGGAACAGGCTCTCCTGTATGCTGCAAGAAACCCCGTAGGGATTTTGCTGGTTTTTTGCGTGTACGAGACGCCTTGGTCTGTAGCATGACGCCATGTCGGGTTGTGACCAAGAGCAGTTCATCCCCTACATCCCAGTGGAGTGAGTCCCGCACTTCCTTGGGTATGACGATTTGCCCCTTGCTGGATAGTTTTACAGTCGCCGCCATCATGATACTGATCCCGGTAAGACGCTCGGTAAGAACGCTTATTATGGTGGAGGCGATGCCAGATGACAAGCACAACGATCCGCTCGTCCGCCGGGGATGCCCGCGCTCCTCCCTGATCAACTATCGCGATATGGCGGAGGCTGCGCTGATAACGGAGGCGAAATAGAACGGATCCGCCTCGCTGCCCTGACTGGAGGTTGCGATCACGGCGTTCAATTGCTTTTCCAGCGCGGGGTCGGGGGCGGCGTCCAGCACCCGACGGGTGGCGCGGAGCAGCAGGGCTTCGGGCGATGGCAAGGCGCTGTCGCGCAGGTGTCGCTGACGCAGGGGGCGGGGGAGCAGGTCTTCGGCGTTTTGTCGCCAGCCGC
>DRPO01000124.1 GCA_011330835.1 Gammaproteobacteria bacterium
CTGGCGGAAATGGTCAGGGAAAATGGCGGCGCCGAAACAGCGCCTGTTTTCAGTCATTGAGCGAAGCGCGAAAGCCCGCCTCCTTCCTTAACGCTGCCGCGCTCTGAATGGGGTACTCTTGATCGCGAGAAGTATAAAATGGAGCCGAATCCGGCTCCATTTTATTTTCAGAGGAACAACCCGCCATCACTTCCAGAGTCCGTAGGTCAAAAGCGCGGTAAACACTGCCAGAATGCCCATGAAATGAAGGCAAATACAGTTTTTTAATTGTCGAGGCCCTGGAGACGAGCCTGTCACCGTTTTTCCGATGCGTGATTTTATCCCGTCGAACATGACGCCCCCCTTTTCAGGTTTCAGACTTGGCTATCGTCCGGTTTGGCGATATGCCGAGCCTTCGGGGCGTCAGGCCGCTGGTTTTCCGGACAATCAGAACGAAGCGCCAAATTCATGGGTCCAGTAGGACACAAAATCATTCCCGTCAACAAACATCCGGGCCGAGCCAAATTCGGAGAATTTGGGATTCATGATGTTCTTGCAATGCCCCGGGCTGTCGAGCAGTCCTTCGATGGTCTCTTTTTCGGTCAGAAAACCGGCGGCGAGATTTTCTCCATATACCTTCCAGCGGTAGCCCGTGGCGTCGATGCGATCGCCCGCGTGCAGTCCGTCGGAACCGGTGTGTGAGAAAAAGTTGTTGTTCACCATATCCTCGGTATGCGCCCAGGCCGCCTGTTCGAGTTTGCAGTTCCAGGTGACCGGCGGCGCCGCGGCGAATTCTTCGTCGCCACAGGAACGGACCTGCGCGCGGGCCTTGTTGATTTCGTCGAGCATTTTTTGCTGCGCTTCGGTGATCGCGCAGCTTTCGCCGTTTGAATATTCAGACTCCTCCCGGGCGGCGTTGCCCGCGCCCGTCTGACCTTCCAGGTATTGATCGGCGACATCGGCGCCTCGTGCGCTGGTTTGAAGATCGTCGATATAATTTTGAACATCCTGTTGATTACAGCCGGAAAGGGTGACCAGGATCAGAGCGGAAGAAGCAGCGCCAGCCAGTGTTTGAACATTTATCATCGAGAACTATCCTTTATTATTGTTATGTTTGGATATACACCCGTCTACCAGTTAATTTCAGGCGGCGGGCGCGTTTCAGATGGCAAGAGTTTGCCGGCTTTCCGGCGAGGCGGGAAGCGGCAACAACTTGCCGCCGGACAAACGGGAGCTGGAACGGGTATCAGCGTCGAAATGAACTGTTTTTCCCAAGCATTTCCGTGAAGGCGGTCGCCAGCCCGGCGGCAATCGTTTGCCGCGGCAAGGTTACGCCAAGATCCTTCAGACGGGTGACCGGCATGTCGGGAAAGCCGCAGGGGTTGATCAGCTTGAACGGTCCCAGGTCGAGGTCGACGTTGAGCGCCACGCCGTGGTAACTGGAGCCCCCGCGGATTCTCAAGCCCAGCGAGGCGATCTTCGCGCCGCCGACATAGACGCCCGGCGCGTCCTCTCGCCGGGCGGCGGTCACGCCCAGATCGTCGAGCAGCGCGATTACCGATGCTTCCAGCAAACCCACGAACTGGCGAACGCCCAGTCCGCGACGCCGCAGGTCGATCAGCGTGTACATGACGACCTGACCCGGGCCGTGATAGGTGATCTGCCCGCCGCGATCGATCCTGAGCACGGGAATGTCGCTCTCGGCGATGAGGTGTTCCGGTTTGCCGGCCTGTCCCAGCGTAAACACCGGCGGGTGCTCCACAAGCCAGATTTCGTCGGCGGTCGTTTTGGCGCGCGCGTCGGTAAAGCGGCGCATGGCGCGCCAGGTGGTCTGATAATCGCTCAGGCCAAGATTGCGAACAAGGGGATCCAGCGCGCCCAAGAGTCCTCAGAGCGCCACCAGGACGGCGTCGGCGTCGGTAAGCATTTGATAGATGGCGTCCAGCTGCGCCTTGCTATTGGCCCGGATGGTCACGGTGATGGCGACATAGCGCCCCTTGCTGCTGGAGCGCAGCACGAAGTCATTGTCGGCGCATTCGGGCGCATGCCGACGCAACGCGGCGCGGAGCGCGAGGGCCAGCGCATCCTCATCGGCGCCCATGACCTTGATGGGAAAATCACAGGGAAACTCGAACAGGGTGTCGCTCTCGTCGCTCATGGCTATTCCCAAAGGAGTTTGACGCTATCCACCAGGCGGCGGAACACTCCCCCCTCCCTTACGCCATTGAGTGCGATCAATGGCATTTCCCTCAGCGTCTTGTCGCCCAGATGCACCGTAACGGTTCCGATCGCCTGTCCCTTGCCGATTGGCGCAATCAGGTTTTTTGGACGATCGAGGGTCGCCTTGATCTGATCGAAGCGCCCTCGGGGGAAAGTCAGATAGACATCTTCGGCGACACCCATCGACAGTTTATCGTTATCGCCTTTCCACACCCTGGCGTTGGCGATTTCCTGCCCCCTGACGTAGAGCTTGCGGGTCTCGAAAAAGCGAAATCCGTAATTGAGCAACGCGCGGCTCTGGGCGCTGCGCTGATCGTCGCTATCCGTGCCCAGCACCACGGAGATCAGCCGCATGCCGCGTTCCTTGCCGGAGGCGACCAGGCAGAAGCCGGCCGACTGGGTGTGGCCGGTCTTGACGCCATCGACCCGCTTGTCGGTCCAGAGCAGGCGATTGCGGTTGGACTGTTTGATCTTGTTGTATTCAAAGTGCTTGACCGAATACAGGGAATACTCTTCCGGGAAATCGCGGATCAGCGCCCGGGTGAGAATGAACAGATCCGCCGCGGTGGTGTAATGTTCCGGATCCGGCAGTCCGGTGGAGTTGGTGAAGTGGGTCTCCCGCATCCCGAGCGCCTCGGCCTGCGCGTTCATCATCGAAACGAACACGTCTTCCGTTCCGCCGACATGCTCGGCCAGGGCCACGGTGGCGTCGTTGCCGGACTGGACGATCATGCCTTTGAGCAGGTCGGAGACGCTGACCAGCGAGCCGGCCTCGACGAACATCCGCGACCCCTCCATGGCGCGCGCCTTTCGGCTGATCCGAACCTTGTCGTCCAGGCTGATCTGGTGGTCCCTCAGCGCCTGGGAGATCACATAGGAACTCATCATCTTGGTCAGGCTGGCGGGCTCCATGCGCTGATGAATGTCTTTTTCCACCAGCAACTTGCCGCTGTCGAAATCGCCCAACAGATAGCTTTTGGCGCTCAGTTGCGGCGCCGCCGGAACCGGTCGCTCGGCATGGGCCGAAAAACTCGCCAGGAAAAACGCCCCGAGAAAAAGAATGGCTCGTATCATGTCTTTGCTACATCCCTGTCGGAAGTGATATGAATGGTTGGACCGCCAGCTACTGGCGGACGATCCGGTACTGAAAATACCCGCGATCCCGAAGTCCGGGCAAGACCTTCCGCGCCTCCGCCTCGGAGGCGAACGGCCCCAGCCTGACGCGGTACAGGACGCCAATCGCGCTTTCGATGGGCGCGATCAACACCGGCTTGTTCAGCGCCTCGCCAACATCGCGCTTGACCGCTTCGGCGCTTTCCGAGCGCGCGTAGGCGCCCACCTGCACATAGATGCCTGGCGCGCCATCGTCGGCGTCCCCGGGCTTTCCGCCAGTCGGCTCACTGGCCGGCGTCTTTTGCGCTGGCAACTTTCGCGCCTGTGGCGGCGCCTCCAGCGGCGCGGCGGCCACGGTGACGGCGGACTGTTTCGGCGCCGGCTGATAGTCGGCGGGGTCGAGCACCCGAATCTCCACCGGAGTGGTGCCTTCGCCGATCATGCCCAGCTTGGACGCCGCCGCATAGGAGAGATCGAGGATCCGGTTCTTCGCGAATGGCCCCCGATCATTGACCCGGACGATCACCTTGCGATTGTTTTTGAGGCTCCTGACTTCGATATAGGTTGGCAACGGCAAGGTGCGGTGCGCGGCGGTCATGTCGTACATGTTGTAGGTTTCGCCGCTGGAAGTTCGCTTGCCGTCGAACTCCTTGCCATACCACGAGGCCTGGCCGCGCTCGACAAAGCCCTTTGGATTGGGGATGACCCAATACCGCACACCCCCCTCGACATAGGACTCCGGGTTGCCGTACTTGCTGCGCGGCTCGGCCCGGGGTTTGGGTTCCGGGATCAGATCGACATTGACGCCGGGCTTCGGCTCCGATCGCCGCGGGCCCGTCGCGCAACCGGCCAGCAACAGCGCCAGCAGCAAGGCGACGCCGCCAATTCGTAGGTAAGCTGTCTGTCCGAACAAGGCTACCTGTTCCTCCTGCGTTTGATTTCCCGCCCCAGCTGATAGACCGCCAGGGCGTACTTGACGCTGTGATTGTACTCGGTAATGACAAAAAAGTTATGGTGGCCAACCCAGTGTTCCGTCCCTCGGGCGCCTTCTAGCCGCAGGTACACCAGTTTTTCATCGGGCGCCTTCGGATCGGACGAAAAGATCCCCGCGGCGGTGAGCTCCGCCGGCGAATAGCGGGGCATGCGATCATTGGCTTTCAGCGCGGCGGCCTTGTCGCCCACGACCCGCGCGGGACTGATGACCCATCCTCCCGGGCGCCAGCCATGCTTCTGGAAATAATTGGCCACGCTGCCGATCGCATCCTCGGCGCTGGTGAACAGATCCCGGTCGCCGTCGTTGTCGAAGTCCACCGCGAACCTGCGGTAACTGCCGGGAATGAACTGCCCCATTCCCATCGCTCCCGCATAAGACCCCTTGAGCGCGGCGGGGTTCAGATGTTCTTCTCCGGCGAGCAGAATCAGCTCTTCCAGCTGGCCGAGAAAGAACGCTGAGCGGGGCGGATAGTCAAACCCCAGCGTCGCCAGCGCATCGAGCACCGAAAAACGCCCCATGCGCGTCCCGTAGAAGGTCTCCACGCCGATGATCCCGACAATGATTTCCGGCGGAACGCCATAGACCCGCTCGGCGCGGGCCAGCGTTTTCTCGTTTTTCTCCCAGAATTCGACACCCTTGGCGATCCGCTCCTCGTTAAGGAAAATGGGCCGGTACTTGGACCAGGGCTTGCCCTCGGCGGGACTAGAGACCAGCTCCAGTATCCGGGGCTGTTTCGTCGCTTGCGCCAGAATGCCGCGCAGCTTGACGATGTCGATCCCGCGCCGGGCATTGAGATCGTCGATGAACCGCTGTGCCTCTTCACGGCGCAGGTAGTCGCCGCGCTCGATCACGCCGGTATAGGTCCGCGCGCGGGGCGCGCCAACGGACAACAGGCCCGCCAGCATCAGCAGGCCGGCGCAAAGCCGTCGCTTGCAACAGGGGAAAAGGGTCATTCGTGGGGCAACAATCCGCGCTGATTCTGAATGGCCATCAGCATACCGAAGCCGCCCATCAACGTCACTATTGACGTGCCGCCATAACTCACCAGGGGCAGCGGCACGCCCACCACCGGCAACAGCCCGGAAACCATGCCGACGTTGACGAAGAAGTAGATGAAAAAGGTCATGCTCAGGCTGGCGGCGAGCAGACGCGAATAGGTTTCTTCCGCCCGCCAGGCAATGTACAGGCCGCGCAGCGTAATCAGCAGGTACAGCGCGAACAGCGACAACGCGCCGATCAGACCGAACTCCTCTCCAAAAACCGAGAAGATGAAATCGGTGGACTGCTCCGGCAGGAATTCAAGCTGCGCCTGCGACCCTTCCAGCCAGCCCTTGCCGAATAGTCCGCCGGAACCCAGCGCGATCTTGGACTGGATAATGTGGTAGCCCGCGCCCAACGGATCGGTTTCCGGCTGCAGAAACACCATCACCCGTTGCCGCTGGTAGTCGTGCATCATCCGCCACAGCAGCGGCGCCGCGCCCAGCGCGGCGACGCCGGCGATGACCAGCGTGCGCCAGCGAATGCCGGCGGCGAACACCACCACGGCGCCGGAAAACGCGATCAGCAAAGCCGTCCCCAGGTCGGGCTGGAAATAGACCAGCGCCGCCGGCGCCATCGCTAGCGCCAGGCCCACCGCGACTTCCCGCCAACTGGGCGGCAGCCGCCTTTCGGAAAAATAGAAGGCGACCATCATCGGCGTCGCCAGCTTCATGATCTCCGAAGGCTGGAAGCGAAAGAACCCGAGATCCAGCCAGCGCTGCGCGCCCTTCCCTTCCGCCCCGAGCAACAACACCAGCACCAGAAACAGAATGCCGCCCAGGTAGACGACCGGCGACCAGGTAAACAGGGCGTTGACCGGGATCCGCGCCACCGCCAGCAGAATCGAGAAGCCCAGCGCGAGGCGCACCAGCTGCCGCATCATTCGCGCCTCGCTCTGTCCCGACGCACTGAACAGGATGATCAGCCCCACCGCGCTCAGCAACAGCAACAGGCCCAGCAGCAGCGGATCCAGGCGAATGCGCCGCAGCCACTGCCGCACCGGCGTTGCCGGTTGTCCCGTCTCGTAGGCGCTCATCGATCCGTGCTCTTGCCGCTGTGACTTGAGGACAGCCAGGCGTCGATGACCTCGCGCGCCACCGGCGCGGCCGCCCGACTGCCGTGCCCGCCGTGCTCCACCACGACCGCCACCGCGATTACCGGGTTGTCCACCGGCGCGAAGCCGATGAACAGCGAATGATCGCGCAGATGCCGCGCCAGCCCCTCGGCCTCGTACTTTTCGCCCTCCGCCAGCCCGAATACCTGCGCGGTGCCGGTCTTGCCCGCGGCGGCATAGCTCACGCCAGCGAACGCCCGGTGGGCGGTGCCGTTGGGAGCCGAGACCACATGCGCCATGGCTTCGATAATGGTGTCCCAATCTCCATCCGATGCGCCCTTGACCTCTTCGTGAGCCACCCCGCCGAACGCCAACGGTTCGGCGGAGAAACGCGATTTCAGCAAATGGGGCTGGACGCAATCGCCGCGCATGGCCAGACAACCCGCCATTTTCACCAGTTGCATGGGCGTCGCCAGCAGATAGCCCTGGCCAATGCCGACGATCACGGTTTCGCCAGGAAACCAGCGCGCCTTGCGCGCCTTGCGCTTCCATTGCCGGGAGGGGTTCAAGCCCTTCTTCTCGCCGATCAGATCGACGCCCGTCTTGCGCCCCAGGCCAAACTGGTCGAACACATCGTGCATACGATCGATTCCGATCTTGTAGGCCAGATCGTAGAAATAGACATCACAGGACTGGGTGAGCGCGGTGTCCATATCCACCCAGCCGTGTCCGCCCCTCTTCCAGTCGCGGTACTTTCGGGGCGAGTTCGGCAAGGTGTAATACGGGCCGGCGAACATCCTGCGGTCGGGCGAGGTCACGCCCTCGATCAGCCCGGCCAGCGCCGTGACCGGCTTGATGGTCGAGCCCGGCGGATACTGGCCCAGCACCAGCCGGTTGTACAACGGACGGTCGGGGTCGTCGCGCAACCGCCCGTAATCCTTGCTGGAAATGCCGTTGACGAACAGATTCGCGTCGAACGCCGGCAGACTGACCGCGGCCAGCACCTCGCCGTTGCGCGGATCCATCGCCACTGCGGCGCCGCTCTGGTAATTGGCCAGCGCGTCATAGGTGGCCTGCTGCAAGCGACTATCGAGCGACAACACCAGTCCGCTGCCGGCAACCGGCGGCTTTTCGCTGACGGTGCGAATGTAGCGCCCCCGGGAATTGATCTCCTCCTGGCGGGAGCCGACCTGGCCGCGCAGCAGGGACTCGTAGTACTTCTCGATGCCGCTCTTGCCGATGTGGGTCGCGCCCCGGTAGTTGTAGGGATCCAGAGACTTGAGATCGCGATCGTTGATCCGCCCCACGTAACCCACCACGTGAGCCGTCAGCTTCGGACGGGTGTAATAGCGACGCAAGCGCGTCTTGATATTGACGCCGGGAAACTGGTTGCGGACCACGGCGAAGCGCGCCACCTCCTCGTCGCTGAGATTGTAACGCAGCGGGATTGACTTGAAGGAGGGCATGCCCCGCCGCAGCTTCTGAAACTTGCCGATCTGGTCTTCGGTGACGCCCAGCAGCTTGCGCAATCGCAGCAACGCGCCGCCCAGATCCTGGACCTGGGCCGGGACGATTTCCAGGTTGAACGCGGTCCGGTTGTCCGCCAGCACTTCGCCGCGGCGATCGTAGATAATGCCGCGCGCCGGCGCGATGGGCGCCAGACGCAGCCGGTTGTCCTTGGCCAGCGTGCTGTAGTGGCCGTAATCGACGACCTGCAACTTGTAGGCGCGCAGCGCCAGCACGCCGGTCATGACAAAGACGAGAAACGTCAGAAACAACAGGCGCGATGAAAACATCGCCCGTTCCAGATACACATCCTTGATTACCGGCCTTCGCGCCATGTCACTACATAAACCGATTGGTATTTGCGGGAGCGTAGATTATCCTATCCGCGCCTCCGGAACGATGCTCCTGTGTGATCAAACCGCCGTTATCCCTCGAACAGCTCCTCATCGTCACAGCGATCGTCCTGGTCGCTTTTCCTCTGTTGGCGCTGGCTGAAACACAGGATTGGCGCTACTGCGAACCCCCGCTGACGCCGCCAGCGATCGACCGGCCAGTCGACGCCACCGGCGCCATCCACGTCAAATCCGACTCGCTGGAGACCGGCAAGGACCGAAGCCTACTGTTCGAGGGCGGCGTGGAGTTGAAGCAGAACGGCAAAACGCTGCGGGCCGAGCACATCAAGGTCTCCGACAGCCCCCGCAAGATCGAGGCGACCGGCGAGATCGAGGCGCGCACGCCGGAGCTGGTGCTGCGCGCCGATTCGGCGCGGATCGACCCCGAGGCCAATCGCAGCGAATACCAGCGGGTCAACTACGAATTTCTTCCGCGCCACGCCTTTGGCGAGGCCCGAGAGATCACCCAGAAAGGCAAAGTGCTGCTAATGAAAAACGCCACCTACAGCACCTGCGCCCCGCGAAAACGCGACTGGGAATTTCGCGCCAGCATGATCCGGCTGGACCGGGAGCACGGCGTCGGCTTCATCGCCAACGCCCTGTTGAACTTCAAGGGCGTCCCCCTGATCTACCTGCCCGCGGGCAGCTTTCCCATCGATGACCGCCGCCGCACCGGCCTGCTCTATCCCACGATCGGCGCCACCCAGGAAGTCGGCACGGAGTTCTCCCAACCGCTTTACTGGAACATCGCGCCGCAAATGGACATGACGCTGACGCCCCGCTTCATGTCGAAACGCGGCGCGATGTTGCAAAACGAGTTCCGCTACCTCGGCAAGGCCTATACCGGGAAGATCCAGGCCGACTTTCTGGGCGACGACCGGATTCGCAGCCGGCGGCGCTATTACTACCGTCTCAAGC
>DRPO01000125.1 GCA_011330835.1 Gammaproteobacteria bacterium
CCCAGTCCGTCATTCCGGGCTGAGTGGAGCGAAGACCCGGAATCCAGAGCGAGGCGCTGGATTCCCGCTTTCGCGGGAATGACGAAGAGGTTCGGCGATGGAGTGAAACGCCCACCGCAATCCTTCCCACAAGTGTGGTTGGGGGCATTGCGACGCGCTTATCTCGGGATACAGAGTGCGGGTACTTTTACAACTATTGATACTTCTCGCGTTCAAGAATACCCCGTTCAGGGTGCGTGGATTTTCGTTGAGAGCAAGGCGTAAAACGCAGGCATAGTGGCGCTACGTCAAGTTTTTACAACGCAGCTATCGGCGAAAAGATGCGCGCCCTGAAAGGGGTATTCTCAATCGCAAGAGGTATATCCATGGTTGGGGAGCCGTTTTGCCGGCGGGACGATGCCGGGGCGCCGACGGCTTTCGGGAGATTTGGCTCGGACATCAGAGTCTCTCCCCTTGGGAGCGCCGGCGTCTCGCCGGCCCACCGACGCCCGATCCACCCCGCCACTAGGCTTGTGCCGACCTATGATATAACTATACGGATGATCCGCCGCTCCCGTCCTGTCTTCACTCTTCTGATGCTCACGCTGCTGTCCGGCTGCGGCGGCGTGAGCTACTACTGGCAAAGCGCCCGGGGGCATTTGAGCCTGATGAGTCGGCGCGAACCGATCGCGGACTTGCTGGCGTCGGGCGAGCTGAGCGACAAGCGCGAGCAGCAGTTGCGCCAGGCCCTGGAAATCCGCCGGTTCGCGGTGGACCAGCTCCGCCTGCCGGACAATGGCAGCTACAAGAGTTTCGTCGAGCTTGACCGGCCTTTCGTGGTCTGGAACGTGGTGGCCGCGCCGCGTTTTTCCCTGACGCCGATGCGCTGGTGTTTCCCGGTGGTGGGCTGCGTGAGTTATCGGGGGTACTACGCGGAAAAGGACGCCCGGGCGTTCGCCGCGACTCTCGATCCGGAAAAACACGACATCATGGTCGGCGGCTCGCGCGCCTATTCGACGCTGGGCTGGTTCGATGATCCGCTGACCAGTCCGATGGTGGATCGCGGCAAGATCCTGCTGGCGGAGGTCATCTTCCATGAGCTGGCGCATCAGGTGCTCTATTTCCGCAACGACACCGCTTTCAATGAGGCGTTCGCTTCCACCGTGGGAGAACAGGGCGTGCGGCGCTGGCTGCGTCAGGCGTTCCCCGACGCCCTGCCCCGCTACGAGACCTGGCTTCGGCGAAAAAACCAGTTCACGGCCCTGTTGGCGAAAACCGCCGGGGAACTGAAAACGCTCTATGCGAGCAAACTGGATCAAGACGCCATGCAAGCTCGCAAGGACGCCATTTTCGCCACATTGCGGCAACGCTATGAAAGGATGCGGGATAAGGAGTGGGATGGATACCGGGGCTACGACGGCTGGTTCAAGGAACCGCCCAACAACGCCCGACTGGCGTCGATCGCCGTGTACCGCGACCGTATCCCGGATTTCACGCGCTGGCTCAATGCTTGTGAAGGCGATTTCAGTCGTTTCTACACGGTCATCGAGTCTTTTGAACCCCTCTCCCGCGAACAACGCGCCCGGCGACTGTCGGGGGCGGCGAGCTGTCAGACATTGCGGCGGTAGCGCTGGAGCCTGGACTGGCAAGTGGCGTCGCCAAGATACAGGGGGGCGATGGCTTCCAGCGGCGTCCGCCCCGGGCGCTGCTCGCGGCAGGTGCTCGGGATTTTCATCGACCGGTAGTTGTCCAGGGTAAACAGCTTGCCGGGCAAAACCCCAAGCACCCGCGCCTCCAGTCTGGAAGCCCACTCCGGCAGCGGTATCACGCGAACGGGGTGATGAATCCATTCCGCCACTCGCTCCACCAAGCCCTTGAGCGTGTACTCCCTGGGGCCGCACAGCTCGATGCGCTTGCCCGCCAGATCGGGATCGACCAGCGCCTTGAGCATGGCCTCCACCACATCGCCAACATAGACCGGCGCGAACCGGGCCCTGGCGCAGGCCAGCGGCAACACGCCCGGCGCCATTTTCACCAATCCGGCGAAACGGTTGAGAAACGAATCGCCGGGGCCAAAGATCACGGAAGGTCGGAAACTGGTGACCCGCAACCGCCCCCCGGCGGTGGCGTGCGCCTTGTTCTCGCCCTCCCCCTTGCTGCGCAGGTATTTGCTGGGCGCGCCGGAATCCGCGTTCAGGGCGCTCATGTGCAACAAACGCCGAATTTTGAGTTGCTTGCAGATTTCCACCAGCTTGCCCGGCAGGGCGACGTGGACCAGCCGGAAACTGTAGCGGTGCGATTCGTTGAGTATGCCGATCAGATTGATGACCGCGAAACAGCCGGTCAGCCCCCGACGAAGATCCTGGGCGTCATAGACATTGCACTTGACCAGTTCGACATCCGCCAGCGTACTCATATCGCGGTGACGATGCGGGCGCCGGGTCAATACGCGCACCCGATAGCCTTCGCTGACCAGGGCGGGAACAAGATGGCCGCCAACGAAGCCCGTCCCGCCCAAAACGCCAATTGTCCGATTCG
>DRPO01000126.1 GCA_011330835.1 Gammaproteobacteria bacterium
ACCGTAGCCCGCCTCCAGGTTTTCGCCCCACTGGATATAGCGATAGCCCACGGCGGCGATGCGGTTGCCGGCGTTTTCACCGGTAGTCGGGTTGTTATGACTGAAGTAGTTGCCGGCCGCCATCTCATCCACCGTATTGGATGCCGAAGTTTCGAGCAGCGTGTTCCAGGTCAGAGGCGGAGCAGGCGGCATGTATCCATATTCACCACAGGTTCTGCCTTCCGCGCGCGCCTGATTGATCAGATTCAGCAGCCTTTGCCGATAGTCATCGAGTGGCGCGTTCTCGATGTTTGCGTCGGTCGTCAGATCTCGGCTCTCCGACAAGACCCGCTGATCCAGTTGACCGCCTTCGCCGCCCGCCAGATCACAGCCCGACAATATCGTCGCCAGTAGCGTCAGAACGGCCAGAATCGGCCAGCTATCAAGAAGCAATGCGTTGCGGCTTCGGATCTCCCTGACTCGCTTCATAATCCATTCCATTGGACTTCGGAAAGCGCAGAGCCTCGCCTATTTGTCCAATGCCCGATGCGAGCAAGTCGATGTTTTTCCTGCTACCGCCTTTTGTTCCGGATAGACTGTCCGGGACTTCGATATTTATGTGAACCACGCGTTCCCGGCGTGTCAGAGAATGCGCTGAACCTCTTCCGCCAGCAGCCGACTTTCATGCATCACCATGCCCAGTTTTGCGTCGTTGGCGGAGAGCGCGACAACCATGGCGTCCTCGCCGGAGGCGGTAATCAGAAAAGTCCCCCGATCCCCCTTGACCAGGATTTGATCAAAGCGGCCCCGCTCGAACTCGGACGCGACGCGCGTCGACAGCGAGGAAATCGCGGACGATATCGCGGCCAGCCTGTCTTCGTCGTAATGCCCCGGCAGACGGCTGCCCATAATCAGGCCGTCCATCGACACGATAGCCGCCCCTTCGATGGCGCAACCCGTGTTGTGGAACTCATCCAGGGCGGCTTCAAGAAGCTTCGCTCTCATTCCCCTCTCCGATCTTTATGCTTTTGACGGTAGAGAATGAACCTTCCGTCGGGAATTTCGGAGGAACCAGGACAAAAACAGGGGTAGGCGTTGCTAAGGCGAATTTCCCATGGGAAGCGCGGATCAGCGGGCCGTCATGGCGTTGCCGGACAGCAGGGTACGCCGCATCGACCAGAAGAACGCCAGGCAGATGATGGCGCCGATCAGGGCATTCAACAGGGCCGGCGACAGGTCGATGGGGTTGGAACGGCTCAGCATGAGATCGAGAAGGATCGTCGCGCCGGCGATTCCGCCCAGTAAAATATCATGGTTCCCGGTTGGGCCAATTTCGCGGCGCAGCAGTTTCCGGTAGGCCAAAAAGCCCGCGAAGGAGCCGACGGTCATGCCCAGTATGAAACCGGCTGGCCCGCCAAGCGCGTAGTATCCCGCGAGCGCCAGAACCGGCCTGACGACAGCGATGCCGAGCAGCACGAGCGCAAACAGCCGTGGCCGATTGGAGGCGATCAGCACGGTGCCCTGAAAATCGGAGGCGAGGGTGATCCAGGCCAGCACGGCCATCATCTGGGCCATCCAGGTGGCGTCGGCGAAGGCGTCGGGATAGAGCAGTGTAAAAAACCAGGGCGCGACAAGAAAGACCAGCAATTGCATCGCCGTAATCGTCGGAAAGATGATGTGCTTGAGTTGGCGAATCGCGTCGGCCAATGTCGTTCGGGAGTCGCGGGCGGATTCCGCTAGGGCGGGGTAGATGAGTCGCGTCAGCAGGCTGAGCGCCAGCGAGTAGGAAATCATCGAGAACGCCGACGCGACCTGGTAGACGCCCAGATTGGCGAAAGACTCGATTTTGCCGAGCAACAGTTTATCGACATTGAGCAGCAGGAAGGTCGCGATGGTGCCAATATAGATCCATTTCCCGAAATTCAGGATTTCCCTCAAATAGCGCCGGTCGATGCGGAAAGCGTAGAACGACCGGGGCGTCAGCAGGTGAGAGCCGATGACTTCGACCAGCGCCACGACCACATGGGCGCTCACCAGCACCCAGATGGAAGGCCATTGGGTCGCCAGGGCCAGCATCCAGACCGCCGCTGTCGCCTGCGCCGCCAGTTCCACCTTCAATTCCGGAAGCGGCGCCATGCGGCGTTGCAATACGACCAGATAGAGCGATTTCAAACCCTGGATGGGCAGGGCCAGACCGGCCGCCCAGAGATAGTCGCGCAGCATTGGCAAATCATAGAAAGCGGCTATCCACGGCGCGGCGGCGGCCAGCGCCAGATAGAGCAGGACGCCCCGGCCAGCCTGGAGCATCCAGGCTGTCCCGCAGAACAGCCGACGGTCGCCCTGTTCGTGGCGGATAATGCTGTCGTTGATGCCGACATCCGACAGCAACACCATGCCGGTGACAATGGAGGTAACGATCGCGGCGACGCCGAACATGTCGGGCAGCAGAAACCAGGCCAGCGCCAGATTGGTGGCGAACTTGATGGCCATGGAAACCAGATTGATCAACAGCGCCGCCGCGCCGGAACTGACGAGTTGATTGAGTTTGCTCATTCAGGCGAATCTACAGCGCGGCGTCTCGCGAGGACAGGGAACAGGCCACGGTTCGAGCGCTATGCCTCTTGCGATTGAGAATACCCGCATCCTGTGTGCCAAGATGAGGCGCGTCACAAGACTGATTAGTCAAGCGGAGCTGAAGCACCCTTCCAGCTTGTGTGTGGGGGGGATTGCAGTGGGCGTTTCACGCCGTCACCGCCCCCCTCCCTTATTCCCGCCCACCTAGTCATTCCCGCGAAAGCGGGAATCCAGCGCCTCGTTCTGGATTCCGGGTCTTCGCTCCACTCAGCCCGGAATGACGGATAGGGGGGGCGGTGGGGAAGCCTCTAACCCTCTCAGAGGAAACAGTCGGTACGCACCGACTGAGCACGACAATATGAAACTAT
>DRPO01000127.1 GCA_011330835.1 Gammaproteobacteria bacterium
ACTCGCCACCGCTTTTTTCTCTCAGCTTTTTCAGTCTCCGTTTACGCCTTTTTGTCTGCTACAACGCGAAGTGGAGCGACTTCTCCGTCAGTCGAGATTGAGGTGACTCGCATTGTGCTCGTGGCTGTTCACGGCTCCTGAAAAGGCCGATCAATCCGTGAAACAGCAGATCTCGCATGACTGTTAAGCCCCGTTTACGGGCTCCCGAATTTCGGGTCGTATCGATCGGAACAACATGGGTGTTCAGGCTGGCGAAGGTGTTCTTGGCGCGTTGGACCGCATGGTTTAGTGGCGACTGTGTAAGCCAGGATTGACAGTTGCGCGAAGGTCTTTCGTCCAGAAAAATGCGCCGCTTGTCCCGAGTCGGCAATATCGGCTTTCTATCAAAGACTTGTGGATAGTTGGCATGTTCACTGCAAGTGAGTCAGCGTTACGGCGGTTATCCGAACCGATGTGGAGTCGGGTGGGATAGCCTCGAAGGTGAGGACGGCTCCTGGATCCGCAACACTATCCGGCGTCGCCAAATAAATGACAATATACCTCTCGCGACCAAGAATACCCCGTTCAGGGTGCGTGGATTTTCGTCGAGAGCAAGGCGTAAAAACGCAGGCATAGTGGTGCTACGTCAAGTTTTTACAACGCAGCTATCGGCGAAAAGATGCGCGGCCTGAATGGGGTATTCTTGGTCGCGAGAGGTATAAACAACGATGGCGTCGAACAAAACAACAATAATTAAACTGGAGAAACAACCATGAAAAGAACTCTCATCTCATTGACTGTCCTGCTGGCCATGGGCGCCGCGACGCCCCTGATGGCTCAGGACGATGCCCTGAATGGCGATATTGTCGGCTCCGACCAGAAAAGCGGCGTTTTCACTGAAGGCGCGCTTTCAGATGTCACCAGCGCTCAGGAAGATTCCAACAACGCGGTAACTCATGATTCTTTCAATGCCGCGGTCGCCAATGGTTACAACGATGTCAACGCCCACAACACCACGACTGTTGGCGAAGACGCCATCGTCGCCAGCGCCAATGACCTGAACCAGGCCATCGCCAGCAGCGATATGAATGACACGATCGAAGGCAACAAGGTCAGCATCGATGGCGGCTTCACCGAGGGCGCGCTTTCTCCCGTCGCTAACGCCAACACGATCGCTCGCACCGACGCCAATGCCCTGAACAGTGCGTTCAACAACTATGGCGGCGTCGCTTCCGCGCAGCAGAATATCGGCAGCGCAAGCTCGGTCACCCAAGCGATTGTCGTTCAATCCAACGGTAGCATCTAAGCGCAGATTCTCCTGAAAAAACAACAAGAATAAATACAGAGGAAAACAACAATGAAAAAAGTATTGCTTACCACCGCCATCGCTGTCGCCATGGGCATGAGCTTCTCGGCCTCGGCCGACAATGCGTTGAACGGCAGCGTTAACGCTTCCGGTTCAAAAACGGGCGTTTTCTCGGAAGGCGCGTTGTCTCCGGTATTGCTGACGGACAAGAACTCCTACAACAAGGAGATTTCCGGCTCGTTCAACCCGCGTGTCGATCAGGGTTTCAATGACGTGAATTCCGATAACTCCGTTACCGTCGGGGGGGACGCCAACATCCTGTACGCCAACCGCGCGGATCAGGCGATCGCGACCACGGATCTGGATTCTACCGTCAGCGGCAACAAGGTGTCGGTGACCGGCGGATTCACGGAAGGCGCGCTGTCGCCGATCATCAATGGCGACGCCAGCACCTACGACACCAGCAACACCATTACGGGTTCTTTCTCCGGGGCGTCCGGTATTGCGATGGTCAGCCAGAACGCTGGACACGCATCCAGCATCCAGCAGTCCACTGTCGTTCAGTCGAACTTCAGCCTGCGGTAATCGAAGCGGTCCATCCGCAAACCGGGAGCGGGGCCTTTTGCCCCGCTTTTTTCGTGTGATGTCTATATACCTCTCGCGACCAGGAATACCCCGTTCAGGCCGCGCATCTTTTCGCCGATAGCTGCGTTGTAAAAACTTGACGTAGCCCCACTATGCCCGCGTTTTTATGCCTTGCTCTCGACGGAAACCTACGCACCCTGGACGGGGTATTCTTGATCGCGAGAGGTATACTCCGGGTAGGCGGGCCAGAAATTTCCGATGGATTTCAGAATATCGCCGGAATGGTCTAAACTGTAAGCAGATTATCAACTGACGGAAGTTAATCCATGAAAAACAAAGTAATCTTGGCTGTAGCCGCTGCGATCGCAGGCGCTGTGGTTGGCGGCTGTTCGTCCAATGAGAAGGTACATCTCGAGAATTGCCAGAAGATTACCGAGAACCTGCTGGGGCAGAAAGTGTCGTGGGTGAAGCACAGCCAGCATCAGGACGAGACCGAGCTGCGGGTTGATCTCGTCTACAAGACCAGCGTTGGCGACGAGGGGCGCGTCAGTTGCAGCTTTGGCCCGAACCCCGATGATGACGACGCCGGCTTCACGCCCAGGGAGTTCAATCACGCGCCGGAGCGCGTAACGATCAACAACCGACCAGTCGATCAGCGCAGCCTGGTCAAGGCGACTTTGGAAGTGACGAGGGACGCCGTCGTCGCGGGCGCCAACCGGGCCGCCGAGAAGTCTCGCGAAGCGGTCGCGCGAGCCGCCGAGGTCAGTGGCGTCGTCAAGGAAAAGGCGCGTCAGGCGGTTGTCGATACGGCCACGAAGGTTCAGGATGCGTTGAAAAGGAAAGATTGACCGGTTTGGCGCGAGGCGCGGGTGGAAATCATGGGTTATCTGGTGTTCAAGATTGTATTCTGGCTGGGCCTCGCCCTGATGTCCGGGGTGATCCTGGGGTGGATGTTTCGCGGCGGTCGGGCCCGAAAGGCGCTGCAACGACAGGAGTCGGAATGGGGCGGGCGTCTGGCGAATCTGCGCCGGGCCGGCGTTTCGCTACAGCGCGAGCTGGATGGGCTGAAACAGAAATACAAGCAGTTGGTGGTCAGTCATGACAAGTTGATCGAGGATCACAAGGCGCTGGCGTCGGAGTATGAGCAATCATCGGATCTGGTCGGGCGCTTGCGTCGATCGCTGGGCCGCGAACGCGAGCGGCTTGAAAAACAGCAGCGTGAATTCGCCGTCGCGGTGGAGGAGACGCGTGAGGAGTTGGTGTTGTTGAAGAAGCAGGCGCTTGAATCCGATGAGCAACGGCGCCAACTGGAAGACGAACTGGAGCGCCTGCGCAAACGAACCCGGGCCGATCAATCCGTGATCGCTGATCTGAACACCTATCTGGAAGCCGCGAACCAAAAGAAGCGGACATTACAGGAAGAAAACTACCGTCTGGGAAAAGCGCTCGATGAGGCTAGCGTCAGGATTTCGGAACAGGAGAAACTGATTGCGCGGTTGAAGCAGGAAAGCCGGCCTCTGGCGGCTGGCGAGGAGGAGCGGAA
>DRPO01000128.1 GCA_011330835.1 Gammaproteobacteria bacterium
CGCGGGAATGACGAGGTGGGCGGGAATGACGGAGGGGGCTCGGTGACGGAGGGGGCTCGGTGACGGAGTGAAACGCCCACCGCAATCCTCCCCACAAGCCTGGCTGGAGGCATTGCGACGCGCTTCATCTCGGGATGCAGGGTGCGGGTATTTTCGCAACTATTGATATCGGCGCATGCCGGGTGCGGGTATTTTCGCAACTATTGATATCGGCGCATGCCGGAAGTCAGCATTTCGCATCTCCGGAAAGCTGGATCCAGCCCACTTGAGCATGGACCTGTTTGTCCTCGACTGGATCCCAACAGCAAGATCATGCACCATCGGCCCCCAACCCGACGCCGACGGCGTATCGACATCCCCAACAGGAGACCCGACCCATGAAAAAACTCGCATTGCTCATATGCCTGTTGCTGATCAGCATGGCTTCTTTTGCTTCCCCCTCGATATTCAAGGCGACCAGCGAGCAGCCTGTCGACAAGCTCTATGACGGTCTGAAATCGGCGCTGGAGGAAGAGCGCCTGTTCGTGGTTTTCGAAGCCAATATCGGCGGGAATCTGGCGAACTTCAAGGACAACTGGGGCGACAACTACAATCGCAATCACCTGGACGAGATCCGCGGCCTGGTGTTCTGCAACGCCTGGTACGCCAATGAGGTAAGCAACAAGGATCCGGACATGCTGGCGCTGTGCCCGCTGAAAATCACGCTGACGGAAAAACAGGGCAAGACCACGGCGCTGTTCGTCCTGCCCAGCTCGGTGGCAGGCGCCAGCCCCGCCGCCGCGACGCTGAAGGAAGTCGAGGGCAAGGTCAAGGCGGCGCTGAAAGCCGCGGGTTTTGAGGCGAAATAGGACGCTTCAGCGGGCGATCAGAACCAGCGCGATGGCGATGCCGAACAGCAGAATCAGGGCGCTGACGATCCAGTCGAACCAGTTCCACAAGGGGGACTTGCGGGGCGACTTTTCTCCGGTCGAGGCCTCGGTGGAGAACGCGGGCCGCTCTTCGGAAAAAACGGCGGCGCTCTTCTCCGGCGGCGCCTCGCCTGTCAGAAAGGCCGCTTCGGATTCAAACGCATCGGTGACCGGCTCAACCGGTCGAACCTCATCGACTCGGGTCGGGACGGGATCGACGAACTCATCGACAGGGGTAATCGTGGGCTCGCGTTCCAGGGTCAGCCCGGCAACAGAGGGATCGAAAGCCGGTTCCGGGAGCCGCTCATCGAAACGGGCGTCATTATCCCGTTCAAACTGATCGAAGACCGAAGCGTCGGCGCCCTCGTCGTCGATCCGGGCGACGCGCTGGATGCCGCGCCACTCGGTCGCCAGGTAAAGCCCCGCCGCGCTCAGCAGAAAGATGATAAAAACGGGCCAGTGAAAGCCGCTGAGGAGGAATCCGACTTCCACGGCCAGCGCCGCGCCGCCGGCCAGAAACAGCGTGCGGGCGCTCCCTTCGCGGGTCGCCAGCAACGTTCCCTGAATGGTCGCCACGATAGCGATCAACAGCAGCAGGCTTCCAGGTCCAAAGCGGCCCTGCCTTAACGACTGGCCCAGGTACCGGAAATCATTGAAATCGGCGACCTGGGTTTCGGTATTCAGATTCGGGGATTGCACCGCCGACTGAACGAAATCGCCGGTCATCCACAGAGCGGCCAGCACCGCGCAGACCACGCCGCCCACGACCAGGGCGAATCCCAGTAATTCGCTGAAACGCTGCCATCCAGTTTGCGCGTCGGAAGAGAGCGTCAGGCCGCGCATGGGGTCAATCCGAACCCAGGGATTCCTTTCGGATGCGAACGACCTTGCCCACGGTGCTCGACAGCGCCTCGATGGCTTCGATGGCCTGGTTCATGTCGCCTTCCCGCACCTCGTGGGTCAGCAGGATCATGTCGGCCTCGTGGGTCTCCGGGTCGGCCTGCTGCTGGTGGAAGGCGTCGATGCTGATATGGCGCTCGCCGAGAATGCGGGTCACCGCCGCCAACACGCCCGGCTCGTCCTTGACGCGCAGCCGCAGGTAGAAGGCGGTCTGAACGTCGTCCATCGACAGGATCGGCAGATCCGACAACGCGTCCGCCTGGAACGCGAGATGGGGCACGCGGTTCTCGGGGTCGGTGGTCAGCGACCGGGTGACATCGACGATATCGGCCACCACCGCCGAAGCGGTCGGCAGATCGCCGGCCCCGGCGCCGTAGTAAAGCGTTGGCCCGACCGCGTCGCCCCAGACCAGCACCGCGTTCATCACGCCATCGACATTGGCGATCAGCCGACGGCGGGGAATCAGCGTGGGATGCACCCGCAGCTCGACGCCGCCATTGGCGCGGCGCGCGATGCCGAGATGCTTGATGGTGTA
>DRPO01000129.1 GCA_011330835.1 Gammaproteobacteria bacterium
ACTATGGCGTCGAGGCTGGCGATGTCGAGAAATTCGGCAAGGCCGTCGATGTGCTCAGCCAGCAAATCAGCGGCAGCGTCAGGACAGCCATGGGCAAGGCGGGCGTTACCCGGCAGGTTGGAGACGAATCCCCGTCGCTCGATGCGCTCTCCGAAAAACTCGCCCGCATCGGCAACGCGCTGCGCATCCAGTATCTGAAAAAGGACAAGCAGGGGCCGCCAAGCCTTCTTTCCGCCTGGGTGCTGGATCACAGCCTCCGGGATCCCTCGCGCAAGACGCTGGATGTCGGCGTGCTGATGACGCGCAACCAGCTTGGCGATCTGCATGAGCGACTGTCGAAAACGCTGGCGTCATTCGAAGAGGGCCTGCTGGAGCCCGACAACTTCATCGACAATATTCGCGGCGTCGCCGCCGCGCTGGCCCGCGATCCCAAACAACTCGCGACCCTTTCCCCCAACGCGGATCTCGCCTCGCTGGGCCTGGTGCAGGAATACATCGAGGATCTGCCGTACCAGAGCGAGGCCATGACCCTTTCGCTGGACGAATGGCGCGACTGGCCGGTGGAAAAACAGGTTCGATTCGTCCACCGTCTGGAGGAAAAGATCGCTTACTATCAGGCGCTCTACGATCACACCGACATGTGGTATTCGCCGGGCGGCGGCGCGGTCAACGGCGAATCGGTCATCGCGCTGTCGCTGGACATGCTGCCCTGAGCCATTTTTTCGCCACGAATTTCTTTCTTTCCCCATCCAGGAAACAACCAGTGTCGTTCACTACTTCTTCCGCGCAACTGCCCAGGGTGCTGATCTACCACCTGCGCGAGGTCATCAAGACCCGCGAGGCGCAGGGGGCCAACTTTCGTCTCACCGTGCCCAGCCTGCAGATTGGGCTGGGTGAAAAGATCGCCTTGATCGGCGAAAGCGGCTGCGGCAAGAGCACCCTGCTGGATCTGCTGGCCTTGCTGTCCCGCCCGTCCGAGGCGGGCGCATTCCGCTTCCGACCGGAAGGTACGCTGGACGCGCTGGACATCGCGCACTACTGGCGAAAGAAACAGCTCGATGAACTGGGCGATTTGCGCAAGCAGCAGATCGGCTATGTCATGCAGACCGGCGGACTGCTGCCCTATCTCACCGTGCGCCAGAACCTGACGCTCTCGCGCCGTCTGCTGAACATGTACGACGATCAGAAGGTGGATGAACTGGCGCGCAACCTGGGCATTCACCGCCACCTCGACAAACTGCCGTCCCAGCTCTCCACCGGCGAGCGCCAGCGGGTCGCCATTGGTCGCGCCCTGGCCCATCATCCCGCGATCGTCATCGCCGATGAGCCGACCGCCTCGCTCGATCCGATCGCGGCCAAGAAAATCATGGCCCTGTTCATCGAACTGGTGGAAGCCATGAACATTACCGTCATCGTCGCCAGCCACGCCTGGATGCACGTGCGCGAACTCGGCCTGCGCCGCATCTCGCTGCACACCCGCGTGTCGGAGAACGGCCACCTCGCGGAAACCGTGGTCAGGGGCTGAAGATGAACCGGATACGAACGCTATTCTGGCTGGCGGGCCGCGACTACTTCCGGGAATGGCAAATGTCGGGCTTCACCGTGCTGGCGCTGGCCGCCGTGCTCGGACCGATGCTGATCCTGTTTGGGCTCAAGAACGGCATCGTCGGCAGCATGCTCGACCAGCTGGTCAACAACCCGCGAAATCTCGAAGTGCGCAGTCTCGCGGCCCAGCGTTACAGCGCCTCCTGGCTCGACGGGCTCAAAAAACGCGAGGACGTTCGCTTCCTGGCCCCGGAATTTCGCGGCATCGCATCGAGCATCCAGCTCAAGGGCGAAAAGGCCGGTCGCATTCTCAAGGCCGAACTCAAGCCCACCGGGGAGAACGATCCCCTGCTGGATGGCCGGCCCGCGCCCGAAGGCGTCCAGATCCTGCTCTCCGGCAAACTGGCGAAGCTGCTGCAAGCCGGGGAGGGCGATGTGCTGGAAGGGCGGATCAGCCGGTTTTTCAATGGCCGCAATGAAAACCGGTCGCTGAAACTGGTCGTGCGCGGCGTGCTCGACACCATCAACGGCGTCCATGCGCTGGCGCCGCTGGACCTGGTGGAAGCCATCGCCGATTTCCGCGACGGTCGGGCCGTCAGCGCCATGAACTGGCCGGGTTACGAACCGGCAAACAATGAGGAGCGCCACTACCCCGGTTTCCGCCTCTACGCGCGCTCCATCTACGACGTCGATGTCATTCGTCACGACCTGGAATTGCAGGGCGTCCAGACACAGTCCCAGTCCCGGGATATCGACATCGTCAAATCGGTGGACCGCAACCTCACCGCCATCTACTGGCTTGTCGCCATCATCGGCCTGCTGGGTTATTCCCTCTCGCTCAGCGCCAACCTCTGGGCCAACGTCGATCGCAAGCGCCGGGATCTCGCCGTGCTGCGCGTTGTCGGCTTTCGCACCGTGGACATTGTCTCGGCGCCCATGATTCAGGCGTTCTATACCGCCATTCTCGGCTGGGGGCTGGCGGTCGCCATCTATTTCGGCGTCAGCCGATCCATCAATCACGTCCTCGCCGGCCAGCTCCAGCCGGGCCAGACCGTCTGCAAGCTCGAACCCTGGCACTTCGTCGCCGCATTGATTCTGACCCTGGTCGCGGCCCTGTTGTCCGCCCTGCTGGCGGGTTATCGGGCGTCGCGGATAGAGCCTTCCGATGGTTTGCGGGAGTTGTGACTGGGTCTCCCGATAGTTCCTTCTTTCCTGGAGGAGAGGGTTAGGGGCCTTGGCGGCAAAGGCGTTGGGTATTCCCGCCTCGCCAGCGCGCCTTTGTCGGTCGGCGCACAGGCGAGGCGGGGCGGGCAAAGGGGGAGGAAGAGCCTGACGGCTCGTCGGGCTGCGCCCGACATTGCCGGGTGGGCCGGCGGGACGCCGGCGCTCCCAGGGGCGGGATGAGTCGCAAGCTTCAGGATTTTCGACCGCAGACCGGGCAGGCGGGATCACGGGGCAGCGTTATGCTACGCCATTCCATCGTGCGCGCGTCCATCAGCAGCAGTTTGCCGGACGTTACCGGCAGGCCGGCCATCAGCTTGATGGCTTCGGTGGCCTGTACGGCGCCGACAATGCCGGGCGCGGAAGCGAGTACGCCGATGCGCTGGCAGGTTTCGCCTTCGCCTTCGCTGACGGGGTTGTAGAGGCATTGGTAGCAGGGGGATTCGGGGTTGCGCGGGTCGAATACGCAGACTTGTCCCTCGTAGCGGATCACGCCTCCGGAGACCAGCGGCGTGCGTGTCCGGTAGCAGACTTCATTGAGCTCGAAACGCGTGGCGAAGTTGTCGCTGCCGTCGACGAACACATCGACATCCGCCGCGAGCGCTTCCAGTTCTTCCCGGCTCAAGGCCCGGTTGAGGGCGACGATTTCGATATCGGGATTGATCAGCGCCAGCTTTTCGGCGGCGGACTGGACCTTGAACTTGCCCACGTCGGGGGTGAAATGAACGATCTGGCGCTGCAGGTTGCTCAGGTCCACGATGTCGAAATCGACGAGGGTGATCTTGCCCGTTCCCGCGGCGGCGAGATACATCGCGATGGGAGCGCCCAGGCCGCCCACGCCGATGACGCAGGCATGGGCGGCGAGCAGGGCGGTCTGGGCGGCTTCGCCGAATCCTTCCAGTTGCAGATGGCGGCCGTACCGGGTTTCCTGGTCAGGGGTCATGGCTCGATGAATTCAGGGATATCGAAAAGAGTGCTTGGCCGGTGGCTCGCCGTCAAGTTGTTACGCAATGTCAGCGTTTCAGCGAGGGTTTGACGTGATTGGTTTTTGAGTGTAAAAACACTGGGTTACACCGCTCTCGTGGTCTCGGGTCCAATCCGGGCGCGGGGTGCGTCACTAACCCAAACGAAAGAGAAGACGAGATGATGAATACCAAATCGATTGTAGCCGCCTGTTGTATCGCATTGACCCTGAGCGCTTGCGAGAAGGCGAAAGAAGTTGCCGAAGCTGGCAAGGACGCCGCCAGTAGCGCGGTCGAGGCCGCCAAGGACGCCGGATCCTCGGCGGTTGAAGGCGCCAAGAGCCTGGGATCCAGCGCGGCTGAAAAAGCGGGCAATGCTGTCGAGGCCGCCAAGGAAGCGGGCTCCAGCGTTGTCGACGCCGCCAAGGATGCCGGTTCGGCTGCTGTTGAAGGCGCCAAGGATCTGGGGTCGAGCGCGGTCGAAAAAGCCGGCAATGCGGTTGACGCCGCCAAGGAAGCAGGCTCCAGTGCCGTTGACGCCGCCAAAGACGCCGGTTCGGCTGTCGTTGAAGGCGCGAAGGATCTAGGCTCCGCGGCCGTGGAGAAAGCTGGCGATGCGGCTGGCGCCGTCAAGGACGCGGGAGCTTCCGCTGTCGACGCCGCCAAGGAGGCTGGCGCTGGCGCGGTCGAGGGCGCGAAAAGCCTCGGCGGCGCCGCGGCTGAAAAAGGCGCCGCCGCCGCGGCGGCTGTTGGCGCCGGGGCCGCGGCTGTTGCTTCCGCGGCCAAGGGGGGTGGAGATGACGTCAAGGCCGCTATCGAAGCCGCCAAGGCGGCCTACGACAAGGCCAAGGCCGCTGGCAATCCCTGGCGCGACACCGAAAAGGTCATCAAAAAGGCCGAGGAAGCCGCCGCCAAGGGCGACAGCGAATCCGCCATGAAACTGGCCAAAAAGGCGACCGAACAGTCCGAAAACGCCCTCAGGCAGGTGGAAGAGCAGAAAAACGCCGGCCCGAGATTCTGAGATCCGGTAGGGAGGCTCCCCGGAAATCCAGTATGACCGGGATCGCCTGGAGGTTGTGGCGGGATCCTGGAATCGGGGCGCGCCCCGTTGAGCTGGATCCCGGCGTTCGCCGGGATGACGCGCCTGAGGCCAGCGGGATGATGGCGCGCCGGTAGAAATGTCCCGCTCGCTTTGACAGCAGGATGCTGGCGTTCCTGGGAGCGCCGGCATCCTGCCGGCAAGGGCGCTTTGGGATTTTATATACCTCTAGTGGGTAGGCTAGAGGATGCCCCTCTGGCCTACCCGCTAGAAGTATACGAGGCGTCGTTTTTCAGCGTATTGGTGGGTGGATCCGTCGTTACGCTCCCTGACCCACCCTGCAAATCTGTTTCAGATCCTGAATAGCTCAATGGGAATGTGCTTCCCATAATAAGAAAAGTCATTATCCGTTGTGAATATTTCCGACTTTAGTCGGAACGCGACCGCGCAGATCAGAAAATCAATGTGTGAGCCTTGAACGCCTTTTGAGCGACATGTGTTGGAAAACCGAGCCGCTTGCACATAGTCATCATCGATGATTGGCGTATTTTCAAAATACCTTAGTTTACCGTTCAGTTTTTCGAATCTGGATTGATCGCTATAACCCGACAGAACTTCCTGTCTGATTGGCCCAAGCATGATCACTCTTTGATCGGTAATGAGGTTCTCAAGTTCCCGGACATGGGCCTCGAACCCCTCTCGTCTTGACCTCAGGGCATATGACCAGATTGGCGTATCGACGATAACCTTCAACGTTCCCTGGCCTTTTTGTAGTCATAATCGGGATCAGGATCCAATTTGCCGAACAAGGACAGTATTTCAAGCTGTTTGCGTCGATCGATAAATTCTTTCAGGGCGTGGTTGACGGTATCTTTTTTCGTTTTCAACCCGCTGATTTTCAGCGCTTCCTGTAACAACTTGTCGTCGATTGCCAGATTCGTAGCCATTGTGACGCCTCCGTCTTTACACATTATTACACACATATTGATGTGTCAACGGTTGTTGCCGGGCGCGCCTGAGATTGGCGGGATGATGACGCGCTGGTAGGGATGTCTGGCCGTTTGCCGGCAAGGATGCTGACGGTCCTGGGAGCGCCGGCATCCTGCCGGCAAAGGTGTTTGGTGATTTCACCGACGTTGTCATTTTCCAGCGCTCGAGCCAGCGCGTCGGGAGTTCCGATGAACGCCTATCAAGAGGAAATTGACAGCATCTCGCGGGAAAACGCTTCAAAATCGACCAGATGGTTTTCCAGTATGGATCTGAGAATCGGCAGGCTTATTGCCTGATAGTTGTGCACCGCGATATTTCTGAATCCCACCATGGTTTTCATGCGGTGGCTTAGTCGCGCATCGAGCAGGTTATTTTCTTCGAGCAGAGTAAAGGCGTCTCTTGAGCGTTGCGGGACGCCAAGCTTTTTCAGACGCACGATGTGCATGGCGGTGTCGATGGCGGTTTCCGCCGCGCGCAACAGGTTCAGGACAATGGCGTCCTGTTTGGTGAAGTTGGTTTCCAGTTGGTCTTCCGCGCCCTGGTATTCCTGACGGATTCTCTCCAGGCAGCGTTCGATGCTGCTCACCTTGTTCAGCACCACGTCATCCACGAACGCGGCCTCGTTCGGCGATGTCCCGCAGAATCTCCGCGCGTTCTTCGTTGAGGCGCGCGTAGGAGGAGAAAACCAGGTCTTCGAATTCACCGCAGGCGCGTTCATCCTTGCAATAGAGGCGCTGGTCGGCGGTGATGATCTGCATTTGCATGACGGTGGAGGCTTCGCCAAGGTTGATCAGATCCACGTCGACGCCGATGTGCGAGGCGAGGCGTTGGGCGGTTTCCCACAGCAGGGTGGCCGGCAGTTTTGTTTTGGCCAGTATCGCCAGATCCAGG
>DRPO01000130.1 GCA_011330835.1 Gammaproteobacteria bacterium
CGCCCAACGTGTGCGCTCATTTTGGAGAAAACCCGACCAAGTCAATCTCTTTTGCTGGTTTATAATGTTTCACGTTACCCGTAGCCAATATGCCTTCCACAAGGTCGGCGATGAGCCCGGACGACCGAACAGACGATCGTTGCGCAAGGCGTTGGCGATGACTGGCGTATCTGTGTTATACCTCTTGCGTTCAACGACACCCCGTTCATGCCGCCTGTCGGCGAAAGAATGGCGCCCGGGTCGCCGCGTTTTTGACAGTGGGAGGCATGAGTTCCCAACCAACCCGCGATTCACCGATTCCATGTCCACTATCGTAGCAGTCAGAAAAAACGGCAGGGCCTGCATCGCCGCCGACAGCCTGACCACCTTCGGCGACTGTCGCCAGCCGGCGGAGCTGGACGCCGATTCCGAGAAGATCCTGGAATTCAAGGGCAATCATTTCGGCATTGTTGGCAGCGCCGCGCATCATCTTGTCGTGCAAAGCGCGTTGCGCAAGCTGAAAAAGCCCGACTTTTCCAGTCGCGAGGCCATTTTCGAAACCCTGCGCCAGCTGCATCCCTTGCTCAAGGATGATTATTTCCTCAATCCCAAGGATGACGAGGACGACGCCTACGAGTCCACGCATATCGACGCCTTGCTGGTCAATCCGCATGGTATTTTCGGTCTCTTCTCGTTGCGGGAGGTTTTTGAATATACCGCTTATTGGGCGATTGGCGCAGGCTCCGAATTCGCGCTGGGGGCCATGTTCGCCGTCTATGATCGTTACGATGACCCGGAAGACATCGCCCGCGTTGGCATCGAGGCGGGCGCGAAATTCAATACCGACACCGCGTTGCCGATGACGCTGTACAGCGTTTCTCTCGCGGCGGAGGAAACCGAAACGGTGATGATCTGATGTTTACCGGCATTATTCAGGCCGTGGGCCGGCTGAGGTCGCTGACGCCCATGGGCGGCGACCAGCGTATCGCCATCGATGTCGGCGAGCTTGACATGAGCGATGCGCGGCTTGGCGACAGCATCGCCGTCAATGGCGTCTGCCTGACGGCCATCGCCTTCGATCAACAGTCTTTTAGCGCGGATGTGTCCAATGAAACTCTGGCGCACACCACGCTGGGACTGCTCGCTCCGGGCGCTCCGGTCAACCTGGAAAAGGCGTTGTTGCCGACCACGCATCTGGGCGGGCATCTGGTCAGCGGTCACGTCGATGGTCTGGGGGAAATCGTTTCCCGAAGCGAGGATGGCCGCTCGATCCGCTTCGATATTCGCGCGCCGTCGAAGCTTGGCCGGTATATCGCCGCCAAGGGCTCGATCTGCGTGGATGGGATCAGCCTGACCGTCAACAGCATTTCCGGCGATGTCTTTTCGCTCAATATCGTGCCGCATACGCTGCAACAGACCAACCTTGGCGATGCTGTGGTTGGCGGGCGGGTCAACCTGGAAGTGGATATTATCGCGCGTTACCTGGAGCGTTTGCTGCAAGCCGACGATCCGGCGTCGGGAGAGGGTCTTTCCGCCGCCGCGCTGGCCCGGGCCGGCTTCTCCGGAAATCGCTGAGAGGTTTGAAAACCCCATGACGTTCAATTCCATTGAAGAAATCATCGCCGATATTCGCGATGGCAAAATGGTCATCATCGTCGATGACGAAGACCGCGAGAACGAGGGCGACCTGCTGATGGCCGCCTCGATGGTGCGGCCCCAGGACATCAATTTCATGGCCCAGTACGGGCGCGGCCTGATCTGTCTGACCCTGACGCCCGAGCGCTGCAAGCAGCTTGATCTGCCGCTGATGGTGTCGGAAGCCAGCGACGAACACGGCACCAATTTCACCGTCTCGATCGAGGCGGCGGAAGGCGTGACCACCGGCATCTCCGCCTATGACCGCGCCCAGACCGTGCGCGCCGCGATCGCGCCCAACGCCCAGCCCGGCGACATCGTCCAGCCCGGCCACGTCTTCCCGCTGATGGCCCGGCGCGGCGGCGTGCTGACCCGCGCCGGACACACCGAGGCGGGCTGCGATCTCGCCCGTCTGGCGGGTTACGAGCCGGCGGCTGTCATCGTTGAAATCCTCAAGGAAGACGGCGCAATGGCGCGCCGCCCCGACCTGGAAAAATTCGCCGTCGAACACGATCTCAAGATCGGCTCCATAGAGGATCTGATCCACTACCGCATCCACAACGAAAAATCGGTCGAGCGCGTGGCGGAAACCGACATCCCCACCGAGTTCGGCGTGTTTCGCCTGATCGCCTACCGCAACAACCTTTCCGGCCATGTCCACTACGCGCTGGTGATGGGCGAAATCGCGGAAGGCGATTCCGTCATGGTGCGCGTTCATCTCCAGGACGCGCTGGCCGACGTGCTCCCCATCGCCTCCACCGACTTCGGCTGGCCGTTGCGCGACGCCATGCGCCGCATCGGGGAAGAAGGCAAGGGCGTCGCCATCGTCCTGCGGCAGCCCGAATCCGAGGAGCAGCTGATCGCAAGAATCCAGGCCCTGAGCGAGCCTTCGCGCAAGGAAGAAGGGAAAGACGGCGACCAGCCCGAAGACCTGCGCACCTACGGCGTCGGCGCGCAAATACTGGCCGACCTGGGCGTCCACCACATGCGCCTGCTCAGCGCCCCGAAGAAATTCCACGCCCTAGGCGGCTTCGATCTCATCGTGGACGAATACATCTGGGATCAGAATCTCTAGCCCCGGGAGCACCGGCGTCCCGCCGGCCCATTCCCCGGGGGGCGCGAGAAGTAAAATGCCTTATTAATGGGAGGGGCGGCGTTCTCGCCCCCGCCTGATGCGCTTGAAGCTTGCCAGGCCTACAAGGTCGCATTGTTCGAGCGCCGTGGCTGGAATGATCGCGTGGAGCGCAAATTCGCCCCGCCCCCCTTGCGACTTTCCCCGTAAGCCTGATAAGCCGGAGGCGCATCAGGCATTGCCGGCTATGCGCTCACCCCGCCCCGAACGGGGGTACTACTGAACGCGGGAAGTGTAGTAAGTTATAGGCAATACGGGCTAACCCACGGAACTCGATGCCTCGACTCGACGCCTTTCTGAAACTCGCGCGCGAACAGGGATGTTCGGATCTGCACCTGGCCGTGGGGTTGCCGCCGTTGCTGCGGATGTATGGCGACGTGCTGCCGATCAAGTTTCGCGATCTCGACGAGCGGGAGCTGAAGACCTATCTCTCGGAGGTGCTGACGCCGACGCAGAAGAAGCGCTTCGAAAAGGGGGAGGATCTCGATTTTTCCTATTCGGCGGAGAACATCGGTCGCTTCCGCGTCAATTTCTACCACAAGTCCAGCGGGCCGGGCGCGGCGTTCCGCTACGTGCCGGAGGCGCTGCCGACCATGGAGAGCCTTGGCCTGCCGCCGGTGCTGGGCAAGATGCTCGATCACCAGCAGGGGATGATTCTGGTGACCGGTTCGACCGGGATGGGCAAATCCACCACGCTGGCGGCGTTGATCAACGAGATCAACCACAACCGCAACGTCAATATCATCAGCCTGGAAGACCCCATCGAGTTCATTCACCCCAGCCACAAGGCGCAGGTGATCCAGCGCGAGATCGGAACCCATGTGCCGGACTTCGTGCAGGGCCTGCGCGCGGCGCTGCGGGAGGATCCGGATGTCATTCTGGTGGGCGAGCTGCGGGACATGGAATCGCTGGTGATGGCGATGACCGCCGCCGAGACCGGCCACCTGGTGCTGGCGACCATGCACACCACTTCCGCCGTCAAGACCATTGACCGGATTATCGATTCCCTGCCCGTGGAGCAGCGCCAGCAGGGCAAGACCTTTCTGTCGCAAAACCTCATCGGCGTGGTTTCCCAGGTCTTGCTGAAAACCGCCAGCGGACATGGCCGGCGCGCGATTTTCGAGATCATGGTCATGACCCGAGCCATCGCCCATCTGTTGCTGGAGGACAAGACCCACATGATCCCGGCGCAAATCCAGACCGGTCGCGACAAGGGCATGGTGCTGATGGATCAGGCCCTGCTGGAGGCGGTGGAGCTCAAGCAGGTCGATCCCAACGAGGCTTGCGAGTACGCCATTGACAAAAACCGGTTCAAGCCCTTCGTCACCGACGCGGGCCTGATCATCCAGCTGGATCACGAGCCATGAAGCAGATCGATGCGCTCCTGGCGGAAACCATCCGCCACAACGGCTCCGACCTCCATTTGCTGGCCGGACATCCACCGCGTATCCGCATCTACGGCGAACTCCGGCCCATGTCCGCGAAAATCATGGCGGACGCCGAAGTCGCGGAATATCTCAACGAAATCATGAGCGACCATGCTCAAGCCCGTTTCGCGAAAAACGATGGCGTGGATTTTGGCTACGATTTCGCGAATATCGCCCGCTTTCGCGTCAACGCCTTTCGGCATCTCGACGGACATGGCGCGATTTTCCGCGCCATTCCCAGCAACGCCTCCACGCTGGAAAAACTCGGGCTGCCGCCCATTATCAACAGCCTTTGCCGGCATCGTCACGGCCTGATCCTGGTCACCGGCAAGACCGGTTCTGGAAAGTCCACCACGCTGGCGGCGATGATCAACGAAATCAATCAGAACCGGCGTGGACACATCATCACCATCGAAGACCCGATCGAATTCGTGCACGAGCGCAAGCAGTGTCTCATCAGTCAGCGCGAAGTGGGTTTGCATACACCCAGTTTCGCCGCGGCGCTCCGCTCCGCCCTGCGCGAGGATCCCGATGTTATCCTGGTCGGCGAGATGCGCGACCTGGAAACCATCTCGCTGGCCGTGACCGCGGCGGAAACCGGAATACTCGTGCTCGGCACCCTGCACACCAATCGCGCCGCCACCACCGTCGATCGCGTCATCAATGTTTTTCCCGCGAAAAAGCAAAGCCAGGTGCGCGCCATGCTGTCCACCTCGCTGCGCGCGGTCATCACCCAGCAACTGGTGCTCAAGCAGGAAGGGCAGGGCCAGCTCGCCGCCGTCGAGGTATTGATCAACACCCCCGCCGTCGCCAACCTGATCCGCGAAGGCAAGACCGACCA
>DRPO01000131.1 GCA_011330835.1 Gammaproteobacteria bacterium
GCCACTCAGGGACAGACCAAGCAACAGAGCGAGAAATCGTTTCATATCGGGAGTTCCTCCAGAGGTATTGTTTATTGTCATGTGCCACGACCGTCGAGCGGCCATGCGCCTTGATCCTAACCCACATCCCGGTATCGGGCCACGGACAAACGGCCCGGAACACTAAGTCACAGGGTAACTACTCGCCCATGGTGTCCCGACGCTATACAGTCGCCGCTATTGGCTGTTTCTGGAGGAAACGTCGACGGCAGGGATGCCGCCGTCGAGCCTACCGGAATGTATTGACGGCGTTTTCCGGAAGAAACAGCCAATAGCGGTAACGACTCCTACAGTGCGTGAGTAGTTACGTCACAGGAAACAAAACCGTCCAACCCGCTTGACCCGGCGCCGCCAAACTGAGGAAATAACCCCCTGACAAACCACGGAAAGCGCCCATGCGCCAGTTCATCGGCCGAAAGTCACTCTTGCAAGCCTTCGAAAACCGGCTGGACCTCGACGAAGGCCGCGTGCTGCGCTATATCGGCGCGCCTGGCATCGGCAAGAGCGCCTTGCTGCGCGAGTTCCGCAAGCGCTGCGAATCCCGGAAGCGTCCCTATCTCTGGCTGAACCTCGAAAACGCCGCGGAACTCCCCAGCGGGCAGGAGATCCTGTTCGAACTCGGCCGCTCGGCCCACGGCTTTCCCGCCGCGCGGCGCGCCGCGTTGCGGCAGCCGGACGAGGGCGCCGGTGATGCACTGAACCGCTACGACAATACCTTCGACAAGCTCGCCGACGCGGCAAAACTCGCCGACCCCGGCGGCGGCGCGCTGATCGCCCTGGGCCGCGCCGCCGTGCAACTCGCCCAGAACCTGCTCGGTCCGCGCGCCGGCGACGATATCGACAGCGCCATCGCCAATTCCGAGCGCTACCTGCTACAGACCCTGGCCGCCGCCCCCGGCGCGGAAGGCGGCTGCCGCCACCCGGTGGCCTTCTTCGACACCTACGAACACCTGCTGTCCGGCGATCAGCGGTTTATCAGCCGGGTCGAGTTCGACGGCGGCGACGCGCGCGAGGGCATCCAGCGCCAGATCCACGCGGCGCAATGGATGCGCGAACTCGGCGAATTCCTCGTCGCCAACGGCTGGATCGTCGTCATCGCCGGCCGCTACCTGGTCAACGAACGCGACGCCGAGCGCCTGCCCCACCTCGACCGCAACGAGATCGCGGAGGCGCTGGAGGCCAACCCGGCGTTTACCGACTGGCTGCCGGCCCGGCGCGAACCCCTGCTGGACCTGCTCGGCCAGCTCTCGTTCGGCGGCAACCCGCTGTGGCTCAGCATCGCCATGAACCTGCTCGAACGCCAGCTCACCGACGGCGACACCCCGGAGCGCCTGCAAGCCGACCCCGACTACCTGCGCCAGTGCTTCGAACAGCCCGGCCCCGACGACACGCTCGCCGCGCTCGAAGGCATCGAGCACAGCGCCTGCAAGCTGCACCTGCTGCAACGCCTGAACCGTGACAACCCGGAACTGGAGGCGCACGGCTGGCGCATCGCCCTGCCACGCGTGCTCGACAACGGCATCTTGCGCTGCCTCTACCCGCGCGAACAGGCCGAACAACTGCTGACCCACTACCGCCGCGCCGGCGCCTTCGACGAAGCCAACCGCCACCGCTTCCGGCTGCACGAAGAGATCCGCGACCTGCTGCTGGCCTACGCGCGCGCCAAGGGCTACCTGGAAACCCAGGAGACGCGCGGCCTGCACTGCCGGATACTGCAATACCTGTTCGAGCAGCACGACTTTGATCCGGATGCACCCGAATACCAGGACGATGACGCCCCGTGGCTGCTGGAAGCGGCCTACCACGCGGTACAGGTCAAGAGCGAACTACGCCGGCACGGAGTCCGCCGCGAAGCCTTCTGGAACCATCTTGGCGGCAGCGCGAGCCTGCCGGCCAGTAAAAAACTGCGAATAGCCATCCAGCCGCACGATCAATGGCAGATCCAAGGGCTGATTGCCGTGCTGGAGAAAGAAACGGATGGGTGGAACCGCATGTTCGGTCCGACAACGACGGAAGCGCTGAGCCAAGCGCTGCGCGACGGCTCGGCAAAGAACATCAATGACCTCGGTTTCTGGAGGCAGCGCGTGGCCGAAGTCGGCCTGGCCGGAGACTACTACGGCTTGGCGCAGATCCTTGATACATTCGACGATAAGGAAGACGCCATCGCGGCCTACAACGCATTGCTCACACGCTTTGTCGACAGCGATGCGCCGGAGATCCAGGTGCGGTGCGCCATGGCGCTGCTCAACAAGGGCATCACGCTCGGCCGGTTGCAGCGGTCCGACGAGGAAATCGCCGCCTGCGACGAGCTGCTCGCGCGCTTTGGCGACCGCGATGATCCGGAGATCCAGAGGCAATGCGCCATGGCGCTGGTCAACAAGGGCGTCACGCTCGGCCGATCGCAGCGGCCCGATGAGGAAATCGCCGTCTACGACGCACTGCTCGCGCGCTTAGGCGACAGCGATGACCCGGAGATCCAGTGCTATGCGCTGCTCTACAAGGGCGTCGCGCTCAGCCAGATGCAGCGACCCAACGAGGCCATCGCCGCCTACGA
>DRPO01000132.1 GCA_011330835.1 Gammaproteobacteria bacterium
ACAAAGCTTGTTTGTTCCCTTTTTTACCATTTGCCCGTTATTCATACATATCGCCATGTATTCGTGGAGCGTAAGCAATATCCGGGCGTCCGGGCAGGAGTGCCTAACCTGACATACCATTTCCAGACCCATATGTGCGTAGTGGTGGAAATGAACGGTCGTAGGTTTGTAGGACTCCAGAAGCTGGGCAAAGTCATGTGCGATATGTCTTGCGTCTACACATCTGAAGTTATACCAGTCGTGCATTGCCGTATGAAACAGAAGTTGGTCGCCCGCGTTCCTTGACGAAAAGATGGAGCCTCCGTGTGCAGGATCCTCTGATCTGGCCAGAAATAGCGTATCGATTCCGCGGTTTTTGTACTCACTGAAGAGATTGAATGCGGCGATTTCCGCGCCCCCCTTGCTGATATCTGGATGACCGTGGGATATGATGAGTATTCTTTGCTTTTTCATTGTGTTATCCTGCTGCGTTGATCTCTGCAATCTTCTGTCCCCAGCGTTTGCTGTGTTGCCATCCGTTATATACGGTTAGTTTGAACTTCCATCCCGTCTCGGCGAAGAGGTTTTGCGACTGCCTCTCAAGGTGAAACAGTATAAGGTCATCGAGAAGATAATTTGTATACCCGGCATTATTGATCTTGAGGCATAGGTCGGAGTCCTCGAAGTCTCCAAGAATGTAGCTTTCATCCATGCCGCCTACTTCGTTGTAGATCGATTTGGCGACTAACATGCAAGCGCCGGTTACTGCCGGGACGGATGTGGTCCCTCTTGTCTCTACCATAGACTGAGGGAGACCTTTGGAAGGGTGATCAATCCACCACATGCCATTGAAATGGAATTCGCCGCCTTGGGGGAATTGCATATAGGCTAGTCCGGCGTGCTGTACTGTGTTGTCTTCGAACAACAAGCGTGCTCCGATGATTCCGGGATTATCCAGCTCGTTGTAGGCCTTAAGCATCTTTGATACCCATAAAGGGGTGTCCGGTATGATATCGGAGTTCAATAGGATCACCCGGTCGGCAATGGCGTGGTCTACACCCACGTTGTTTGCGCCGGCGAAACCCCTATTGTTTCCGGCGTACACGGTCCGAAACGGCAATCTGAACGTTTGATGGACCGATTCGCAGTACCTGTAGAATTCATCCCGGATTGAAGGATCGTCCAATACATAAATCAAGTCGACATTAGAAAAGTCAGGGTCATTGAAAAACTGGCTGTTTTGATACAGAACGAAATCGTATCTTCCATATATAGGTACAATTACGGAGCACTCCGGCGCGTCTGGAATGTCTCCGTAACTGATTACTTCTGCCCTCCAGTCAGTGGGCTCGTATTGCCTCAGCATCTGGAGGGCAGGGTGAATATGGCTCTCCAGACAGTCGAACAGATTTCTATCTTTAAGATCGACATTCACGAGAATGTGCTCGATAGTTTCAGTTGTGCTGGTGATGGATGATATATTGATCCCTATTGTTGCTAGCTTTCCTCGCTTTGTCGTTAGCATCATATTAATTTTTGGCTGGCCTGATTCTATATCCAATGGGACGTAGCATAGGATACCGTATTTTCCATTTACCTTCGTATGTCCCTCAAAGGCGCGTATCACATCATCTCTGGAAAAGGTGTAGAGGGATTCTAGAATATTGTTACTGATTTCAGACTCATGCTGAAGATAGATTCCATCAAGGTCTGATTCTGAATCTATCAACCAGCCATACAAGAATACGCCGGCGTTGGAAATATTGATTGCTTTTTCAATCTGGATACGGACGAAGGCTCCAATCGATTCCAGGGGAGTGTTAAGAGATTCAGACAAGTCGACAATCTCCCCCTTGAAAAGGCTGATACATTGGTTTAACAGAGCAGATTTTGATTTTGGATCGAAAGATCTCATGTGGAGATCAAGCAGTGGGCGCAACGAAGTCTCTTTCTGAAGGCTGACATCAATAGCTGTTCGGCCTGACGATGAGTCGATTATTAGAGACAGCTCGCTTTCTTCGCTCAATACCCCATCCATTGTGGCTATTATGGAAAACCCTAGCAAGGCGTCGCTTTTGACGCCTAGGTGGTCAGCCACGTCTTTACGCTGACCACGCAAGACTGTATAGGCGCTTTCACTGATGGCGTGTTTATTGGAGTCCAGACGATAGGCCTTGATTTCTTCGTTGGGGTGGTAGGCCCATCCAGTTATAATCAAATATCTCCCCATTAACGAGGCGCAATAATCGATCGAGGCTTTTACATCGTGTTCAGGCTTCGCTTCGGAACGCAGTGTCCTATTCGGTTTTTGCCTGCCAATCGAGAGTATTTGACCCATTTCCATTTCTGGTTCCTTTTTGGTTGTTATATAACTCGCTTGCCTGGGAGTTATACGGTTAAATATACTGTTCAATGTTTCTGATCTCATGGGAAGGATGCGTCGTGTCCCGAAAGATCAGGAGGCAATATTTTTCGAACTGCTACAATGCTAGAACCACTGCCGCCGAGAGCGCTATCTGGTATATAACCTGGGAGACATCCTTGGTAATCTGCAAGCGCTTGAAGTCGACCTTCGGCAGAACCAGGATTTCATCACCCGCCACGACTTTGGCGTCCAGCCGCTTGGGCCAGCCTTTTGCCTTGGCGCGTTCAAATGAGCCGTCGCGGTGCAGTACCACAACCAGCGATGTGTTGGCGCTTTGGGTGTAGCCGCCGGCTTGCTGGATGTAGTCCTTGAGTCGCGCCTTGTCGCGGTAGACGACGACATTGGGGAACAGGACTTCGCCGTGGACCATGACCATCGAGCTTTTGCTCGGGATATTGATGATGTCGCCGTTTTCGAGGACGACGTCGCGTGTGTGGGCCGAATGGGAGAGTACGACCTGGCCCTTGGGTTCGATCGTTTTGGCTTTTTCGATCCATTTCAGGGCGAGTTCGGCTTCCCGGCCGCGCAGGGCGGCTTCTTCGTTGGTTGCGGATCTCGCGGTAAGGACTGCCGATTGGAGCGATTGCAGGGAGGCCAGGAGCATTTCTTTCTGGCGTTCCTTGACGCTTTTTCGGAACAGTTGCACCGAGGCGATGTCGGACTGGTCGTTCAGTTGGATTTTGTCGAGCAGGTCACCGAGTTTGGCGCCGTAGGGGAGAATGTATTCCTGCGGGCTGTCGTGCTCGCCTTCAACGCGTACGGTGATGGTTCCGGGCTTTTTGTCGGCGGTGACGAGAACTTCGTCGCCGTTCATCAGCATGATGTTGTGGGCGTCCTCTATGGCGTAGTAGTCCACGTTGCGTTTCATGCCGGAGTTGCGGATGATGCGGACGTGGGTGGCGCGGGGTTGGACGCGGGCGAGGTTGAGGATTCGGCTCAGGGGGACTTTTCGATCCCGGAATTCGAAGGTGTTGCTGTTCTGGACGAGGCCGGAGACGCGGACGGTGCTTTTTCTGGCCCCGGCGATGATGGTGTCGCCGTCCTGGAACTGGATGGAGGGCATTTCTCCGGCCAGCAGGAAGTGGTAGAGGTTGATGGTGGTGACGACCTGTTCGCCGCGTTTGATGGTGATGTCGATGAAGCTGCCGCGATCGGGGTCGATGCCGCCGGCCTGGTCGAGGAAGTTGAGCACGCTGTCGGAGGAGACGCCTTGGTACATGCCGGGGCGCTTGACGAATCCGGTGACATAGATCTTGACCGGTTGGGCGGCGGCGAGATTGACGTAGGCGTTGACGTTGGAGCGATAGATGGTGGCCAGGGCGTCCTTGACGACGGCGTCGAGGTCGGAGTTGCGGATGCCGAGCACTTGCACGGGGCCGACGTGGGGGATGAAGATGTTGCCCTGGGCGTCCACGGTAAGGGTGGTTTCGAGTTCCTGGGCGCCCCAGATTTTCAGGGCGATCTGGTCGCCGATGCCGATGATGTGGTTCGGGTTGAATCCGGTAAAGGAGTCTTTGGAGAACTGGCCCGAGAACAGGACTGTACCGAAGACATCCGAGGCGTTCCGTCGGGGCGCCGGGGCGCTGCGGCGCTTGTCCGTTTTTTGTGGGTAGACGGGTTCGCTGAGCTTGACGGGTTTGCTGTCCGCGAAGGGATTGGCGCGGGTGAGCGCGGAGGCTTTCGCGGACAACGCGGTGTAGCGTTTCAGATCGGCGCTGGTGTCGGCGAACGCCGAATGCGCGAGGGTGATCAGGGCTATCAGCCAGAAGAGTCGTTTCATGATGCTAGTCCTTGTGATCGCGAATGGTGGCGACTGCCAGTTTTCCGATCCAGTAAACCATCAGGGTCAGGACGGTAAAGGTGATGATGTTGTAGGCCCGGCGCGGGTATTCGGCGGTTTCGGGCAGGAATGCCTGCTCAAGCAGCACGAGGTGCTTGAGTTTGCGCGAGGCGTCGATCCGCGCTGTTTCCAGGGAGGCGAGGGTCGAGCGGTACAGGTTCGAGCCGAATTCCAGCCCCATCTGCAGTTCCTGGAAATCGGCGTCCAGGTGGTTGAGCGCCGTTTTGTTGCCGGAGCCTGTCATCTTGGATTTTTCGGTTCTGATCTGATGCTTGATCGAGGCGATTTCCGCGTCGAGTTGCTTGAGTTCCGGCGAACTGGATTTGAGGTAGGTCGCCAGCGAGTTGCGTTTCGCGGTTTTCAGGGCCAATTCGGCATTGAGCGACGCCACCAGGGAGGAAATGGATTTGGTGTCGATTTCCGGCGAGAGCACCTTGTTCCGGTTCTGGAACTCGATGATTCGCTTTTTCTCCTTTTCGACTTTCGCCTGGGCGCGCTGGAGTTCGCCGGCGATGAAGTTGACCTGTTCGCGGGCCGCCTGGTGGCCCACCCGGTTGGTGAAACGTTCGCTCTCCGCGATGATCAGCTTGACGATGCGTTGCGCCATTGCCGGATCGAAAGCCTGTGCGCTGATGGTGGTGATGGAGGAGGCGTCGTCAAAATCCACGCGCACGCGCTTGCGGTAGTATTCGAGGAAATCCTCTCGGGACGCGTCGAGCGGCAGGCGAGAGATCGGATCGATTTTCTCGCTGCTGAAATGCTTTCTCAGGCCCAGCCGCTGGTCGAGCGTCGACAGCATGTCCCAGGAGAGGATGTATTCGTGCACCATGTAGGAGTCGTGAT
>DRPO01000133.1 GCA_011330835.1 Gammaproteobacteria bacterium
CTCTGAAAATGGCCGGGGGTCATCCTGACGTAATCCGCGCCAGGAAATCCTTAATCTGTTTCTTGGCGACAAGGCGCGGCAGCGTCAATGAAAATCCCTGGACTGCGTTTCCAGCCGGCCCAGCCAGGCGCTGTGATCCTCGATGCGGTCGGCGATGAGGTGTTGCACCAGTCCTTCGCGCTCCAGCTTGCCCTCGACCATCAGCAGCCGGCCGTGAACGACGGCTTGCAGATGGGTCTGGACGATGCGTTGCCAGACGATGATGTTGATGCTGCCGAATTCGTCTTCGAGCGTGAGAAAGACCGTGCCGCCGGCGTTGGGATGCTGGCGGTTGATGACCAGTCCGGCAATGCGCGCGCGGCGATGGTTGGCGCAGCGCCAGAGTGTTTTCGAGGAGAGCCAGCCGCGGCGGTTGAAGCGGGGGCGCAAAAGGGCCAGCGGGTGGCGGCGCAGGGTCAGGCCGGTGTGGGCGTAGTCGGCGACGATGTCTTCGGCTTCACCGGGTTCGGGGAGACGGACGTCGGCGCTGTCCGGCGGCGGGAGATCCTCGAACAGGCCGGGCTGGATCTCCGCGCCCAGGGATTGCCAGACGGCCTGATGGCGGTTGCCGGCCAGCCCGCGAAAGGCGTCGGCGGCGGCCAGCGCGCGGCTTTCCTTGCGGTCGAGGCGGGCGCGGCGATGCAGGTCGTGGAGATCGCGGAAAGCTTCCTCGCGGCGCAGCGCGGCGATCTTGCGACCGGTCTTCTCGCTGAGCCCCTTGACCAGATGCAACCCCAGCCGGAGCGCGGGGCCTTTGTCGTCCGGCTCCAGCGTGGATTCCCAGTCGCTGTGGCGGACATCGACGGGGCGCACCGTCACGCGATGGCGCCGGGCGTCCTGCACCAGTTGAGCGGGCGCATAGAAACCCATCGGCTGACTGTTGAGCAGGGCGCAGGTGAAGGCGGCGGGGTGATGGCGCTTCAGCCAGGCGGAGACGTAGGCCAGCAGGGCGAAGCTGGCGGAGTGGGACTCGGGAAAGCCGTATTCGCCGAATCCCTTGATTTGGTTGAAGATCTGCTCGGCGAACCGCTGGTCGTAGCCACGCTGGCGCATACCGTCGATGAGCTTCTGGCGGAAGCTTTCCAGTTGCCGGCTGCTGCGCCAGGCGGCGATGGCGCGGCGCAACTGGTCGGCCTCGCCGCCGCTGAAACCGGCCGCCGCCATGGCCAGCTCGATGACCTGTTCCTGGAAGATGGGTACGCCCAGGGTGCGCTCCAGCACGGCCCGGACCGCCTCGCTGGGGTAGGTCACTGGCTCCTCGCCGCGCCGCCGGCGCAGATAGGGGTGAACCATCTCGCCCTGGATCGGGCCGGGACGGACGATGGCGATCTGGATGACCAGATCGTAGAACGTTTTCGGCTTGAGCCGGGGCAGCATGTTCATCTGGGCGCGGGACTCGATCTGGAACACGCCCACGGTGTCGGCGCGCTGGATCATGGCGAAGGTGGCAGGATCGCCGGGCGGGATGTTGTCCAGGTTCAGGTCCGGGCCGCCATGGCGCCTGAGCAGATCGAAGCAGCGGCGGATGGCGCTCAGCATGCCCAGCGCCAGACAGTCCACCTTCAGCAGCCCCAGCGATTCGAGGTCATGCTTGTCCCACTGGATGACCGTGCGATCCGCCATCGCGGCGTTTTCCACCGGGACCAGCCGCGACAGCTCGTCGCGGGCGATGACGAAGCCGCCGACATGCTGCGACAGGTGGCGCGGAAAGCCGATCAGCTCCCGCGCCAGCGCGAGCAGGCGGCGGATCACCGGGTTGCCCGGATCGAAGCCGGCCTCGCGCAGGCGATCCTCGGGAATGTCTTTTTCCCACCACACCAGATTGCGGGTCAGCCGCCCCAGCTGGTCGGCGTTCAGGCCCAGCGCGCGCCCGGCGTCGCGCAGCGCGCCGCGACGCCGGTAGGTGATGACGCTGGCGGCCAGCGCGGCGCGATGGCGGCCATACTTGCGGTAGATGTACTGCATGACCTCCTCGCGAAGGCTGTGCTCGAAATCCATATCGATATCCGGCGGCTCGTTGCGTTCCCGCGAAATGAACCGCTCGAACAGCATGTTGGCGCGCGCCGGATCGACCGCCGTGATGTGCAGACAGTAACAGACGGCGGAATTGGCCGCCGAGCCGCGCCCCTGGCAGAGAATCCCCCGGCTCCGGGCGAAGCGCACCAGGTCGTGGACCGTGAGAAAGAAATGCGCGTAGCCCAGCTCGGCGATGACCGCCAGCTCATGCTCGATCTGCCGTCGCACTTTGGCGGGTTCGCCCTCGGGCCAGTAGTGACGGATGCCGGCCTCGGTCAACTGACGCAGGTATTCGTCGGCCATCAGCCCGGGCGGCACGAGGTCATCCGGATACTCATAGCGCAACTCGTCGAGACTGAACTGGCAGCGGTCGGCGATGCGCAGCGTCTCCGCCAGCCAGGCCGGCTCGTAGAGTTCCGCCAGCGTCGCCAGCGGGCGAAGATGCCGCTCGCCGTTGGGATGGAGCGCCCGTCCGGCCCGCGCCACGGTGGTCTTCAGGCGGATCGCCGTCAGCAGATCCTGTAGCGCCCGCCGCCCCCGGCGGTGCATGTGGACATCGCCGCAAGCGACCAGCGGTATCCGGTGGGCCTCGCCCAGCGCTCGGAGAGTTTCGATGCGCGCTTGTTCGCCAGGCAGATGCAGCCGCGTCACGGCCAGCCAGCAACGGTCGGGAAACAGCGCTCTGGCCCAGCGCGTCGCTTCTTCCGGGGGCGGCGTTAGCTCGTCCGCCTGGTATTGGCCAAGCAACAGGCAAAGGCAGTCCGGCAGACCGCTGTCGAAATCTCCGCGTTCGAGCCGGTAATCCCCTTTGTCGGCTCGTCGTCGCCCCGTGGTGATCAGCGCCGAAAGCTGGGCATAGCCCTCCCGGTTGGTCGCCAGCGCCACCAGCTTCAACCCGTCGGTCAGCCGCAGCTCGCTGCCGATGATCAGCTTGATGCCATGGGCCTTCGCCGCCTCATGGGCGCGCACCACGCCCGACAGCGAACATTCATCCGTCAGCGCCAGCGCCCGGTAGCCCAGCCGCGCCGCCTGCGCCACCAGCTCCTCGGGATGCGAGGCGCCGCGCAGGAAGGTGAAATTGCTCAGGCAGTTCAGCTCCGCGTAGTCCATATTGGATCAAGGGGTTGGATAGGTAATAATATTTACACCTATCCTGCTGATAGCGCAACTTTCCGGTCGGGCAACGCGGGCTCGCCTGGCGGCCTATCGCGGGTTCTCGTATACCGAACGGATTTCCTCCGGAGACAGGGCGCGGTTATAGATGCGCAGATCGTCGATCCTGCCAGGGATTTCGTCGGTGACGCCTGATTCGGTTCCCGCGCCATCGTTATTGAGGAAGCCGGAACTGCTGAACGGGTGCTCCGTCAATGCGATTGGGCCGGTCATTTGCGCGGAACAGATGCGTTCGCCATCGACATAGATAATCGCCTGTTGCCCATCATAGGTTCCAGCAATGTGAACCCACTGGTTCAGGGCGCTGGCGTCCCCCGTCCAGCACTCCGCGTCATCGCCATTGGTATTGTGGACGCCCCATTTGAAAACGGATCGCCCATCTTCATATTCGTGGAAGCCGAAAA
>DRPO01000134.1 GCA_011330835.1 Gammaproteobacteria bacterium
CACGCCCAGTTCGCGGGCCGCCGAAACCAGTTCGCGAAAATGGGGGTTCAGCTCCGGCGCGCCGCCGGTCAGATCCAGGGTCCCGATTCGGCATTCCCGCAATTTCTCCAGCGCCAGCTCGACGGTTTCGCGCGCCATCATCTCGCGTCGTTTCGGTCCGGCGTTGACATGACAATGCAGGCAAGTCTGGTTGCAGCGGTAGCCGAGATTGATCTGTAGCGTGCGCACCGAGCGGCGCGTCAACGGCGGAAAGTCGCTGGGTCGGAGCAGGGGGAGCATGGCGTGCATGGGGGGTATTTTAACCTGCGTTTTTCACGGGATGGCGGATATTTTCGCTTGATTTTTATTCATTCCGTCAAACCGGCTTCGGGGGCGATAAAATCGGGCAATGTCATACCCAGTAATCGCCCGGCCTGGTTGAGCCTCTTGTCGAACGAAATAAAGACAAATTCACTTGAGCCTTTGTAGATACGGTCGGCAGACGCCAGATGGAGGCTGTCGTAACCTCGCAGCGAGAAACCTTCCGCGAATTGAGCAGCCCTTTCAAGCAGTTCGGGATCCAGTCCTACCGAACTGATTTTTTCCCAATCCTCACGGAATTGCCTGACGATTTGCGTATGTTGGTTTTGCGTGAGTCGCCGCCCTCTTGTTGCGCTGGCGAGAGCGGCCCTTGTTTCGACGAATCCGATGGCGTGGCAGATCAAGTGGTCCGCCTGACTGGCCAGCCGCAAGGTTTGTTCACTGTGAACTTCGTCGATATAGAATTTTACAAGGGCGGATGTATCCAGATAGAGGATCACCGGCGATTTTCCAGCACGGTATCAGCCAGCGTTTTCCCTTTGATCTTAGGGCGAGGAGCCCGGGATGAGAAATCGGGTTTTCCAACGCGCCAATCCACTCCAGGGATGTTCGGGAGTTCCTGGGGAGGCGACACTGTCGCTTGTAACCGGGCAACCGGTTTGTTGTGAGAAGTGATCACGAGTACTTCGCCTTCGCGAATCAGCCGAAGGTATTTCGAAAGATTGTTCTTTAGCTCGCGTACGGAAGCTTGCATGTTGCGACCCTTGTGGGACTATTTCGGCTATTTTATATGGGGTTGTAGCCCTAATCAATATGAAAATGTAGCCACAAGTGGGTATTCTTGGTCGCGAGACGTATATCACCTGTCTGGCGACAACGGTCAAGGGGATGTTCTTCTACCTCTACCTGATCATGGATGTCTACAGCCCGTGGCCCCGGACTCCCTGGCGCCGCATTCGGATAACGGCTCGCCCATGAAGAGCGCCACGATGTTGGCGACGTTGCTACGCTTCGGCGTCTTGACAACTATCGGTTATTGAAAAATATTGATATTGAGCCGGTTAAGTGACTTTTTCAGATTTTTGTCAAAAGTAGCGATAACAGACCCTTTCACTGCAAGACTCGCACTGACGAGCACTGCATCGCCATAGTCAGACACTGATTCAGGCCAAAGAGAAAGCAAAGTCGCCACATCTAGTTCTGATATGAACTCAATACCCGGCATCTCCGCCAAGTCATTGATCATGGCATTAATGCTTGTTTTTGATATTCCATAAATTGAATCAAGAACGTAAACGAACTCACTCAATACATGGTGGTGGATGAGCACGGCAACCCGAAGTTCCGCGGCATCATTTAACAGGGAAGCTATTTTCTCTTGCTGTTCCGGATTTCTGTCTGTGAGAAATGAGATAAGCCCATTGGTATCTATTACGACCTTTTTCATTTGAACTTATGCAGTCGCTGTTCCCGCGCGGCGAGAATATCCTCGGCAATATCCCCCGCCCCAATTTTGATCGAGCCTCGCAGATCAAGAAATCTGGGCTTATTGGGCGTTACCACAATTTTTCCATCCTCTATCCTCCAGTCCAGCTTGTCATGAATGGATAGATGTAACTTCTCCCTGATTCGTTTAGGGATTGTGGTTTGGAACTTTGATGTAATGACAGTATGCATAGGCGGGTTAACTCGGAATAATTCCTACCATTTCAAGGTATCGTAAGAATCTAGTAGCGTCAAGGGTGAACCTTGAAACGGCGCGAGAGGTATATCGATGCGAGAATTCGCATTCTCGCCTAAACGTGATTCATCCTGGCTTTTGGGATAAGTTATTGAAATTTCAAAGCATCTTCATATTTAGCAACCCAGCCCGGGGTTTGAGCGAAAACGATCTTTGAACCTCGGCTCCGGAGGCGAAAAGATGCGCGGCCTGAATGGGGTATTCTTGGCCGCAAGAGGTATGTATGAAACTGTTGATATAAGATGCGGTTTTCTCAGGCGAGGACATTCCTGTGCAGGTGCTTTGCACTCTCGGCGATCTCGATGCGGCCCAGGCCAGGGGCGTGACGATCGAACGTGATGGCCTGCCGCTGGAGCTTTTTGTGGTGCGGCGGGAGGATGAAATTTTCGCTTATGTCGATCGCTGCCCGCATGCCGGCCTGCCGCTGGCCTGGGTGGCTGATCAGTATCTGGATGCATCGGGCGAGTTTCTGGTTTGCGCGACGCATGGCGCGCGGTTCGATATCGCCAGCGGAGAATGCCGGGGCGGCCCCTGTGGCGGGCGGGGGCTGACGCCGTTGCCGGTGCGTGTCGAGGGCGATCGGGTGGTGCTGGACGAATGAATCTGGCGAGCTAGTGGTCGCGAAGGGTTGGTCCTCTCCCCCCCGTGCGGAAGGGCCCCGGTATCAATAGTTTCATATATTTTCGCGGCTCGGTCGGTGCGTGCCGACTGTTCCCTCTGAGAGGGTTAGGGTCTCCACGAACAAATCCCACCAGCTCGCTCCCAGTCCGTCATTCCGGGCTGAGTGGAGCGAAGACCCGGAATCCA
>DRPO01000135.1 GCA_011330835.1 Gammaproteobacteria bacterium
CTCGCGACCAAGAATACCTCGTTCATGGCGCGCATCTTTTCGCCGATAGCGGCGTTGCAAAAACTTGACGTAGCCCCACTATGCCTGCGTTTTTACGCCTTGCTCTCGACGAAAACCTACGCACCCTGAACGGGGTATTCCTGGTCGCGAGAGGTATAGCGCTGTTGACCAAGACGAACGGTAACAAATGAGGAAAAACATGGCTGAACCCAATCTGGAAGTTTTTCATGGCAAGACTCTGGGCAACCGGCTGGCAACCTATTTCGCCGCCACCCGCCCGGCGTTCCTGACGGCCTCGATCCTGCCCGTGCTGGTCGGCATTGCCTGGGCCTGGCGGGCGGAACACGGTCTCCTGTCGGTGGCGCTGGCGTTGCTGGCGGTTTTGGGCATCGTGCTGATTCACGCCGGCGCGAATGTGATCAATGACTATTTCGATTCGCGCAACGGCAGCGATGCGCAAAACACGGCCCGGGTGTTCCCGTTCACCGGGGGCAGCCGGTTCATCCAGAACAACGTGCTCAGCGAAGCGGAAACCGGGCGCTACGGAGCGAGCCTGCTGGTCGCGGGCGCTGTCGTGGGTCTGTTTCTGGTGAGTCAGGGAGGATGGAGCCTGCTGTCGATCGGACTGATCGGCGGCCTCATCGCCATCTTCTATTCAGCGCCGCCCTGTCTCTCCTGCCGCGGCCTGGGCGATCTCGCCATCGCGCTGGACTTTGGCCTGCTGCCGGTAGCGGGCACGGTGCTGCTGTTGCAGGGCGACATCCCCGAACAGGCCTGGTGGCTCGGCGGCATCGTCGGCTGCTATGTGGCGGCGATCCTGTGGGTCAACTCGATCCCGGACATCGAGGCCGACCGGGCCGCCGGCAAGCTCACCCTGCCCGCCCGAGTGGGCGCGGAGCGAGCGGCGTGGCTGCTGGGCGCGTTTTTCGCGCTCGGCGCGGTGCTGATTCTCCTCTCGCCGCTGCCGCGCGGCGCCTGGCTGGCGTTGCTGGGGCTCGCGCCAGGCGCGATCGCCGTGCGCAACGCCGTTCAGGGCAGCATCGCTGAAGCGATTCCACTGACATTGATGACCCATGCGCTGGTGTGCGTGAGCCTGATCGTCGGGATGGTTTGGTTGTAGGCTTCGTTCTTCCGGCAGAAAGAAGATTCTGCGTAAAATCAGGAGCCTGGCGCGATCCATTTGACAGGACGCGAAGCTTTTCTCCGCCTGTCGGTTAATCGCGGCTTGTTGAGACCTGAATTGAGACCTATAATTAGGCTCCATAAAGGTCATTATTTAGCATGAGGCAACGCAATGGAAACGGTCTATGCAAGCTGTTCCGCCAGCATTTCGGAATTGAAAAAGAACCCCTCTTCACTCATTGAGAAGTCCGATGGAGAGCCAATCGCCATTCTCAACCACAATAAACCGACAGCCTATCTTGTTCCCGCGGAAACGTATGAAATGCTGCTGGAAAAGATCGAGGACTACCAGCTAGGCCTTATCGTCAAGGAACGTCAGCATGAGAAAATTTCCGCCGTGGAAGTCGATTTAGATGAAATATAGGCTGAAATTCCTTCCAACCGCCTTGAAGGAATGGAAGAAACTCGATCATTCGATACAAACCCAATTCAAAAAGAAATTGACGGAGCGGCTTCAATCGCCGCATGTACCCGGAAGCCGGCTATCCGGTTTTGAGAACCATTACAAGATAAAGCTCAGGGCAAGCGGCTACAGGTTGGTCTACGAGGTCGTGGATAAAGAAATAGTCGTCCTCGTGATTGCCATAGGGCAAAGAAACAAGAATTTCGTCTACAGAAAAGCCCGGGAAAGAAAGGGCCGTTGATCACGTACGTGCCGGCA
>DRPO01000136.1 GCA_011330835.1 Gammaproteobacteria bacterium
GGGACGCCGGCGCTCCCGGGGCGCTGGGAGCGCCGGCATCTTGCCGGCAACGGTGTTTGAGCGTTTCGCCAGGGAACGCGCCTGACATCACCTCGCGCCAAAAATCGCCGTGCCGATCCGCACGATGGTCGCGCCTTCGGCGATGGCGGCGGGGAAGTCGCCGGACATGCCCATGGAGAGCGTGTCGAGGGCGTAGCCTTGGGCGTTGAGCGATTCCAGCGCCTTGCGGAGCCGGGCGAACTGGCGGCGGTTTTGGTCGAAATCAGGGGAGGGGCGCGGGATGCACATCAGGCCCCGCAAGACGAGGTTGGGGAGTTCGACGACCTCGGCGCACAGCGCGGGGAGCTGGTCGAGGCTGACGCCGGATTTGGTGTTTTCCGCATCGATGTTGACCTGGATGCAGACTTGCAGCGGGGCGGCGCCTTCCGGGCGTTGGCGGGACAGACGAGCGGCGGTTTTCAGCCGGTCGACGCTGTGCGCCCAGTCCGCCCGGGCTGCGATAATCCGCGTCTTGTTGCTCTGGATCGGGCCGATGAAATGCCATTCGATGGCGGCGTCGGCCAGCGCTTCGGCCTTGGCGTCGAGTTCCTGGGCGTAGTTTTCGCCGAAACGGGTCTGGCCGCAATGGAGGGCGGCCTGGATGTCGTGAACCGGTTTGGTCTTGCTGACCGCGAGCAGGGCGACGCTGCCGCTTTCGCGATGATAGCGGCTCTCGCATTCGCGGAGGGTTTCGATCTGTCTTGCGAGGCGGTCACAGAGGGCCGACCTGTGGCTGAGACCTTTGTCCTGTTGGTTCATGACGGGCGTAGGTAGATTGTGCGGGATGACGACGAGCGTAAGGATACGACATGGATATTACCCAACTTCTCGCCTTTGGCGTTAAAAACGGCGCCTCCGACCTGCACCTCTCCGCCGGATTGCCGCCCATGATCCGGGTGGATGGCGACGTGCGCAAGCTGAATGTGCCCGCGATGGATCACAAGCAGGTGCACGCCATGATCTACGACATCATGAACGATCGCCAGCGCAAGGACTATGAGGAGCATCTGGAGGCGGATTTCTCGTTCGAGGTGCCGAGCCTGGCGCGCTTCCGGGTCAACGCCTTTACCCAGAACCGGGGCGCGGGCGCGGTGTTTAGAACCATTCCGACCGAGATCCTGACGCTCGAGGATCTGAAAACCCCGCCCATCTTCAGGCAGATCGCGGCCTATCCCCGGGGGCTTGTGCTGGTGACCGGGCCGACCGGTTCGGGCAAGTCGACGACGCTGGCGGCGATGATCGATTACAAGAACGAAAACGAGTTCGGCCATATTCTGACCATCGAGGATCCGATCGAATTCGTCCATGAATCGAAGCGCTGTCTGATCAACCAGCGCGAAGTGCATCGCGACACCCACAGCTTCGACGCGGCCCTGCGCTCCGCGCTGCGGGAAGATCCCGATACCATCCTGGTCGGCGAATTGCGCGACCTGGAAACCATCCGGCTGGCGTTGAGCGCGGCGGAAACCGGACACCTGGTTTTCGGCACGCTGCACACCACCTCCGCCGCGAAAACGATCGACCGGGTCGTGGATGTCTTTCCCTCCGCCGAGAAATCGATGATCCGCACCATGCTGTCCGAATCGCTGCGCGCGGTGATTTCACAAACCCTGCTGAAAAAGAACGGCGGCGGTCGAGTGGCCGCGCACGAAATCATGATCGGCACGCCGGCGATCCGCAACCTGATCCGAGAAAACAAGGTGGCGCAGATGTATTCGGCGATCCAGACGGGCCAGCCGGAAGGCATGAACACGCTGGATCAGTCGCTGCAGGACCTGGTCAGTCAGGGCGTGGTGAGCCGCGAGGACGCGCGCGCCAAGGCGGCCATGCCCAATTCCATCTGACCCGGGGGGGATGCCATGAATCGCGACCAGGCGACCGAATTTGTCTACGACCTGCTGCGCAACATGATCGAGCGCGACGGCGCCGACCTGTTCATCAGCGCGGCGGTTCCGCCGAGCATCAAGATCGACGGGCAGGTCAACCGGCTGACCGACCAGCCGCTGACGGCCAATCACACCCAGATCCTGATTCGTTCGCTGATGAACGATCGGCAACTCGCCGAGTTCGAGCAGAACAAGGAAATCAATTTCGCGATTTCGGTGCCGGGCCTGTCGCGTTTCCGGGTCAACGCCTTTGTGCAGAAAGGCGCCTGGGGCGCGGTGTTGCGGGCCATCAAGCACGATATTCCTTCTCTTGCCGACATCAACATGCCGCCGGTGATGAAAGAGATCGTCATGAGTTCGCGCGGGCTGGTGATCCTGGTCGGCGGCACCGGCTCGGGCAAATCGACGACGCTGGCGGCGATGATGGGCTATCGCAATCTCAACAGTCATGGACATATCATCACTATCGAGGATCCCATCGAGTTCGTGCACGAGCATCGCGGCTGCATCGTCACCCAGCGGGAAATCGGCGTCGATACCGAGTCGTATGAGATCGCGCTGAAAAACGCGCTGCGTCAGTCGCCCGACGTGATCATGATCGGCGAGATCCGGGATCGCGAGACCATGGAGCACGCGATCACCTTCTCCGAGGCGGGACATCTTTGCCTGGCGACGCTGCACGCCAATTCCGCCAACCAGGCGATCGACCGGATCATCAACTTCTTCCCGGAAGAGCGCCGCCAGCAACTGTTCATGGACCTGTCGATGAACCTCAGGGCGTTGATTTCTCAGCGGCTGGTGCGCCGCGCCGACAGGATGGGGCGCGCGCCGGCGGTCGAGATATTGATCAATTCGCCGCTGATGGCGGATCTGATTCTCAAGGGCGACATTTCCGCGATGAAGGAACTGGTGGCGCGTTCCACGGAACAGGGCATGCAGACCTTCGACCAGGCGCTTTTCAAGTTGTTCGAAGCGGGAACGATCGATTACTACGAAGCGCTGCGCAACGCGGACTCGGTCAATGACCTGAGGCTGAAAATCAAACTGGAAAGCAAGCGCAGCGGCAATCAAGACTTGCTTGCAGGCACTGAAAAGTTGGAAATGGAAAGCGGCGACTCCGGATCGCTGATCTGAATCGGTTGCACGCAGGGACGAAGGCAAAATGAAGATCGAATCCTATCTCAGATACATGGCGGAGAAGCGCGCCTCGGATCTATTTCTGACCACGGGCGCGCCGCCCAGCATCAAGATCGATGGCGAGTTGATCCCCGTTACCACGACACCCCTGGAGCGCGGCGTAACCGCCAGGATCGCCAACGAACTGATGGACTCGGAGCAACGGGCCGAATTTACCCGCCAGCTGGAAATGAACGTGGGTTTCTCGCTGGAAGATGTCGGGCGGTTCAGGATTAACATCTACCGCCAGCGAGGAGAAGTTTCGATCGTCATTCGCTATATCCGGCTGGACATCGCCAGCCCGGACGAGTTGGGTTTGCCACCGGTCATCAAGTCCTTTGCGATGGAGAAAAAAGGTCTGTTGCTGGTGGTCGGGGCGACTGGCTCGGGTAAATCGACGACCCTGGCTTCCCTGATCGATGCGCGGAACCGGGCGATGGCCGGCCATATCCTGACCATCGAGGATCCCATCGAATTCGCGTTCTCGCACAAGAAATCCATCGTCAGCCAGCGCGAGGTGGGTATCGATACACTCAGCTACGCCAACGCGCTGCGCGAGGCGCTGCGCGAGGCGCCGGATGTCATCATGATCGGCGAGATCCGGGATCGGGAATCGATGGAAGCGGCCCTGTCGTTGTCCGATACCGGACACCTGGTGCTGGCGACGCTGCACGCGGTCAACGCCAACCAGGCGCTCGACCGGATCATCAACATGTTTCCCCAGGAACACCACGCCAAGCTGTTGCAGGATCTTTCCTTGAACCTGCGGGCCATTGTGTCGCAACGGCTGATCAAGGGGAAACACAACGGACGGGTCGCGGCGGTCGAGGTGCTGGTCAATACGCCTTTCGTGAGCGAACTGATCGCGGCGGGCAAGGTCAGCGAACTCAAGGGGGCGATGGAAAACGATACCAGCGGCGGCATGCAGACTTTCGATCAGGCGCTGATCGACCTTTTCAAGAATGGTCTCATCGGTCACGAGGAAACGCTGGCCAACGCGGATTCTCCAAACAATATCAAGTGGCAATTGAACTACGGGGTGGATCTGACCGAGTCCAGCATTCAGCCCTCGCTGACATCCAAGTTCACGTCGGGGGGCGTCGACGCCAGCGCCTTTGATCTCAAATTCAATCCATCCGATTCGTCGACAAGCTGATTCGGCGAACGAAAAGCTCAGGGAGGAGTTCATGGCGACAACACAATTCCGGAGAGCGGCGTTTACCGGAGCGGGAAAGCATTCCCTGGTTTCCAATGCCTGTTTCCGGATGATTTTTCGTTCCGGCGTCGCTTTGGCTTTCGCCATTGTTTTGCTCCAGAGCGCGGCCGAACTGTTTGGCGCGCGACGTGACTTTTCGGGAACAGCGCAATGGATTGCGTCCGTTGAGCATGAAAAGGCCGCCGATCCCTTCGCATCGGCGCCATTGCTGCTGGCCATCGATGGTCCGGGTCGTTCACGGCGCGTACGGGTGCTGAGCGCGTCGGGGGAGCGCAAGGCTCCTTTGGAAAGCGGCGCCACGGATCACTCTTCGACGCCATCATCAAACAACAGCCTGGCCCTGTCGTTCTCCGGCAAGGGCGGAGAAAGGCTCGATGGACAAGCCTGCCTGCCGGAAGGGTGTTCCGAGGTGATCGATTTGGCGAGTCTGGCGATGGCGCCGGCGCCTGGCGCGCCATCGAAGCGGGAGTTGTTGAAACAGCACTTTGGACAGGTCGTGGATCTCGAAAAACCCCGATATTCAAAGTACGACCGCTATTTCAGGAAATATGTGCGCAAATATTTTGGCGAATCTGTCGATTGGCGATGGTTCAAGGCGCAGGCGTTTGTCGAATCCAATCTGAAAAAGAACTCCCGCAGCCACGCCGGCGCGGTAGGGGTCATGCAGATCCTTCCGCGGACCTTTGAGCAGATCAAGCGGACCAATCGTTTTTTTCGCGGAAAATCCGTCTACCAGCCCGAGTGGAATATCGCCGCCGGCATCTACTACAGCCGACTGCTGATGAAGCGGATCAAACCGGTTGCCCCGCCGGGCGAGCGCTTGCAACTGATGTTCGCCTGCTACAACGCGGGGCCGACCCGAATACTCGGCCTGGAAGGCGAGACGCCTCCGCGGGAACTCAGCCTGTCCCGGGTGCTGCCCGCATTGCCGAGAGAAACGCGCAATTACTTGAAACGGATCAATGTGCTGATGTTGAAGTATCGCGAGGGCCCGGAGCATGAGTTGACGCTGTCCGGGACGCCGGAAGGACACAGGGCGTCGTAAAACGGTGTGAACCCCGCCCCGTCATTCCCGCGAAAGCGGGAATCCAAGGCAGCGTCGTGGATTCCGGGTCTCCGTTTCTCCGCCTGGAATGACGGGTGGGGGCTTTGCGCCAACTCGGAGTTTCAAGGATAATGGATCATCCGCTCAACCCGCAGTTTTTTCGCGGGTTTTGTGCTATTTTGGGGTAGTCTGAAACTGTTGGGAAAAGCGCTTGTCCGAATCACTGAGCACCAATTTGTTGAACCTGTCGCAGGCCGGGCTGGGCGAGTTTTTCAGCTCGCTGGGCGAGCCGGGTTTTCGCGCGCGGCAGGTGTTCAAGTGGATTCACCAGGCGGGAGCCGACCGGTTCGATGTGATGACCAATGTGAGCAAGGCGCTGCGGGCCCGGCTGGGGGAGATCGCGGAGATTCGGGCGCCTGAAGTGGTGATGGAGCAACCGTCGTCGGATGGTACGCGCAAGTGGCTGTTGCGACTCGAGGACGGGCAGTGCATCGAGATGGTGTTCATCCCGGAATCCGGGCGTGGCACGTTGTGCGTTTCCTCGCAGGTGGGCTGCGCGCTGGATTGCACTTTTTGTTCGACGGCCCGGCAGGGCTTCAACCGCAATTTGTCGCTGTCCGAGATCGTTGGCCAGCTCTGGCTGGCGGAGCGTCTGTTGTCGCCGGATCGTCAGCGGCGCGTGGTCTCGAACGTAGTGATGATGGGCATGGGCGAGCCGCTGCTGAATTTCTCCAATGTGGTCGAGGCGATGCGCATCATGCTGGACGACAACGCCTACGGGTTGAGCAAACGGCGGCTGACGCTCAGTACTTCCGGAGTCGTCCCGGCGCTGGACCGTCTCGGCGAAGAGGTCGATGTGTCGCTGGCGATTTCGCTGCACGCGCCGAACAACCCGTTGCGCGACAAGCTCGTGCCGATCAATCGCAAATATCCCATCGAGATGCTGATGGCCGCCTGCCAGCGTTTTCTGGAGCGCAAGGCGCAGCGCGACCGGGTGACGATCGAGTATGTCATGCTGGATGGCGTCAACGATACGCCGGCCCACGCCCGCGAGCTGATCGCGCTGCTCCGCGATTTGCCGTCCAAGGTCAACCTCATCCCTTTCAATTCCTTTCCCGGGGCGCGCTACCGCTGTTCTTCCCGGAACCGGATCAATCGTTTCCGCGACATGCTGTACGCCAGCGGGATCAATACCATCACCCGCAAGACCCGGGGGGAGGATATCGACGCCGCTTGCGGACAACTGGCCGGGCAGGTCAATGATCGCAGCCGGCGGGTGATGCATTTCCGGCGTCTTGAAGACAATCTGGCTTCATGATGAGGATTCACTGGCTTCAGGCGACGGCGCTGGCCGTTGCGTTGGTCTTGCTGGGCGCCTGCGCCTCCACCGGGCGGCAGGCGGAATCGGCGCGCGCGGCGGCGATCAACGCCCGGCTCGGGCTCGCCTATCTTGAGCAGAACAAGCTGGAGCTGGCCGAAACCAAGCTCAACCGCGCGCTCGCTCAGGCGCCGCGTTCTTCTCTGGTTCACTGGGCCAATGCGCTGTTCTACGAGAAGCTCGGCAACGACAGACTGGCCGAGAAACATTTCCGCGAGGCGATCCGCCTGAATTCACGGGATACCGATGCGCTGAACGGCTATGGCGCCTTTCTCTGTCGTCAGGGCCGGGTTGAGGAGGGACTGAAAACCTTCCGCAAGATGGCCGACAACCCCGAGTACGTGACCCCGGAAGTCGCTTACGCCAACGCCGGCAAGTGTCTGCTCAAGTCGGGAGACGAGGCGGGCGCGGAGGAGTATTTCCGGCGGGCGCTGAAATCCAACCCTCGCTACCCGTCGGCGCTGTTCCAGATGGCCGCGTTGCTGAACAATCAAGGGCGCTATCTGGGCTCCCGCGCCTATCGGCAGCGTCTCGAAGCGGTGCTGGACGCGCCCTCGCCAAAAGTGCTGGCCTTGTGCGTGAGCACTGAGCGCGCCATGGGCAACCACGAGATTGCGGATAACTGCGAGAGAGAACTACAATCCCGGTTCCCGAAAGCCGGTCGTTCCGGCGCGCTGTGAGCCGGGAGAATCGCCATGGATCTTGACCAATGAAAAAACAGGAAACGGAAATGCCCCGGGACGGAAGACCGGGCGTGACGCTGGCCGAAGCCCGAAAGGCGGCGGGCCGGTCGATCGAGGATGTTGCCATCGAACTCTGCATCAGCCCGAAACATCTCGGCGCCATCGAGGCGAATGAGTTCAACGACATGGGGGGCGCGACCTATGTCAAGGGGTACTTGCGGGCCTATGCCCGCTCGGTGGGCCTGGATCCCGAAGCCGTGGTGGCCGACTACGTGGCGTTGGGCCCCAAAGAGCATGTGCTGACGGTGCGGGAGGCCGTTGAAAAGCCGCCGCGCAACAACCTGGGCTTGCTGATTGGCGCGGCGGTCGTTACCGCGTTGCTGATTGCCGGTCTATCGGTCTGGCTGTTGGGCGGCCATGGCGACGGCGCCATGGAGGAGGCCGAGATTGAGTCCTCCTCGCCTTCATCGGCCAGCCAGTGGATCAGGGAAGCGCCGCCATTGGCCGGAGCGGACAGCGCCCCTCCCGCCGCGAGTGAGCCCCGGTCGGGAGACGATACCCCTCCCGCGGACTCAGAGGCGGCGACCGAGGAGTCGGGCGAGGAGAGTTCGGAGGAGCCGATCGCCGACAAGACGAAAGACGCCTCCGAGTCCGAGAAAGAAGCCGGGCCGGATGAATCCGGGGCGAATGAGAAGAACGCTCCCGAAGCACGCGTCGCCGAGTCCGGCTCCAAACCGGCGACGAGCAACCCGGAGCCCCGGGGGCAGCCGGCGGAATCCGCTCCGAAAACCACTCCGGCGCGCGCCACGCCCGCGCCAACGGGCGGGCCGGGCGAAGGCGCGCCCATTTTCATTGGCGCGGGCAAGGATACGATCGAGATCGATCTGGCGGAAGATTCCTGGATTCAGATCCAGGACAGCCACGGCGCCGTTTTGTTGCAAGGGCTGTACACAGCCGGCGCGCATCGCAATCTCCAGGGCAAAGCGCCGTTCCAGGTGTTTCTTGGCAACGCGCCCGGCGTGACGATCCGTTTCAACGGCAAGGAATTCGACAGTTCCTCGTTTGTCCGCGGCAACAACACCGCCCGCTTCGCGCTGGTGGCCCAATAACCGGGAAGAATATGAGCAAGGGTCTGAAATCCGTTCGCGGCATGCACGATGTGTTGCCTGATCAGAGCCACGAATGGCGCGCGCTGGAGAAGGTGGCGGCCACGACGCTCGATCATTACGGCTATCGCGAGATCCGCATGCCGATCGTTGAGAACACCGCCCTGTTCAAGCGTTCCATCGGCGAGGTCACCGACATCGTCGAGAAGGAGATGTACACCTTCGAGGATCGCAATGGCGACAGCCTGACGCTGCGCCCCGAAGGCACCGCCGGTTGCGTTCGGGCGTGCATTCAGCATGGCTTGTTGCACAACCAGCAGCAACGCCTCTGGTACCAGGGCCCAATGTTCCGCCACGAACGCCCTCAGAAGGGACGCTATCGCCAGTTCCAGCAGATCGGCGTCGAGACCTTTGGCGTCGCCGGCCCCGAGGCCGAGGCGGAGTTGATCGCCATGACGGCCCGGATGTGGCGCGAACTGAACGTGCCGGAAGTCGAATTGCAGCTCAACACCCTGGGCAGCCCGGAGGCTCGCCAACGGTATCGCGAGCAACTGGTGGACTACTTTTCCGCCCACCGGGACCGGCTCGATGAAGACAGTCAGCGGCGGCTGGAGAGCAACCCGCTGAGAATTCTCGACAGCAAGAATCCGGAGATGCAGGCCCTGATCGAAAGCGCGCCGGCCATCGCCGACAGCCTGGACGCCGAATCCAGCGAACATTTCGAACGCCTGCGCGCGATGCTGGACGCCATTGGCGTCCCCTACCGGGTCAATCCCCGTCTGGTGCGCGGTCTCGACTATTACACCCGCACCGTTTTCGAATGGGTCACCACCCGCCTCGGCGCGCAGGGGACGATCTGCGCGGGCGGGCGCTATGACGGCCTGGTAGCGCAGCTGGGCGGTCGCGCCACGCCGGCGGCCGGTTTCGCCATGGGCGTCGAGCGGCTGCTCGAACTGCTGCGCGAGGTCGGGGCCGCGCCAGCGCCGGTCGCGCCCCACGCCTATCTCGTCGCGGTGGGCCAAGGCGCCGATCAGGCCGCCGCCGCGCTGTCGGAAAGACTGCGAAACGATTTGCCGGCGCTGCGGCTGCGGGTTAATCTCGGCGGCGGCGGTTTCAAGGCGCAATTCAAGCGGGCCGACAAGAGCGGCGCGCGACTCGCCCTGATCCTGGGCGAGGACGAAATCCGGAGCGGCCAGGTCGTCGTCAAGCACCTGCGCGGCGAATCGGCCAGCCAGTCATCGCATGACTACGCGGGCGCGCTGGCGGAACTGACCGCGATAATCGATAGCAATGGAACAGACCAATGAATGATTACGTAACCGACGAACAACAGGTCGAGGCGCTGAAAAAATGGTGGTCGGAAAACGGCCGCTACCTGATCGCCGGGATCGCCCTCGGACTGGCGCTGCTGTTCGCCTGGGACTGGTGGAAAAACTACCGCGACGACCGCGCCATGCAGGCCTCCGAACTCTACTCGACGCTGACCGAAGCGGTTGAAAACGGTTCGCTGGAACAGGCGGCCAATCTGGGCGAACGCCTCCGCGACAAATTCAGCGCCACGCCCTACGCCGCGCTGGGCAGCCTGGCCGTTGCGCGCGCCCAGGCCGAGAAGGGCAAAGTGGACGCCGCCGCGGACAACCTGCAATGGGCGATCGACAACGCTGGCGAGAAAGAGATTGCCGAAGTCGCCGCGCTGCGCAAGATCCGGCTGTTGCTGGCGGCTGGCAAGCTCGGCGAGGCCGAAGCCATGCTCAAGCGGGATTTTCCGCCGGCCTATGATTCGCTGGTCGAGGAACTGCGCGGCGATCTTTTCAGCGCCAAGGGGGATCTGGAAGCCGCCCGCGCCGCCTATGACCGGGCGTTGTTGACGACCGGCCAGGCGTCCGAGTTTCTCAGGCTCAAACGCGACGCGCTGGGCAAGGGGGAGGCCCCCTCGGACAACGCCGCCTCCTGATGAAGATTTTCGCTGCTGTTCGAACGGCGGGGCTGGCCACGCTGGTCATGACTCTCGTCGCCTGCGGCGGCGCCAGCAATCTCGCGCCGCCCTCGCCGCTGCCCGAGATCAAGGCCACGCTCAAGGTTGACAAACTCTGGTCGGAACACGCGACGGGCGGGGTCGGGAAATACTACCTGCGCCTGCGTCCGCTGGTCAGCGACGGGCGGGTATTCGTTACGGACAACGCTGGCCTGGTCAGCGCCCGACAACTCGACGACGGCGGCAAGATCTGGGAAACCGAGCTGAAAACGCCGATCACCGCCGGCGTCAACGGCGGCGAGGGCGTCATCCTCGTCGGCTCCGAAGAGGGCGAACTGATCGCGCTCTCGGCGGATCAGGGCAAGCCCCGCTGGAAGCAATCATTGAGCAGCCAGATCACCGCCATCTCCGCAGCCCAAAAGGGCGTCGTCGTCGCCCGCACCGGCGACGGCTACATCTACGGCCTGTCCACCGACACCGGAAAAACCCTCTGGAAACTGCTGCGCCGCACGCCGTCGCTGAGCCTGCATCTGCAAAGCGAACCTCTGGTGGTCAGCGGCGTCGCCTTCGTCGGCCTGGACGATGGCCGGCTGCTGATGATCTCCCTGTCCGACGGTCGCGTCCTGTGGGAAAAGACCATTGCGCTCGGGCGCGGCCAGACCGAACTCGACCGGCTGGTCGATATCGACGGACAACTCGCTTTCAGCGATGACGTCATCTATGTCGCCGCCTACCAGGGCAAGATCGCCGCCATCGACGCCGCGCGCGCCCGGTTGCTGTGGCTGGAGGACTTCTCCTCCGTCAACGGCCTCACGGTCGACGATCAGGCCGTCTACGTCACCGACGAAGACAGCGTCGTCTGGGCTCGCGACAGGCGCACCGGCGCCGCGCTGTGGAAACAGGACAAACTCAAGTTCCGGCGGCTGACCGCCCCGGCGGTCATCGGCGACAGGGTCGTCGTCGGCGATTTCGAAGGCTACTTGCACTGGATGAACCGCGACACGGGCCGTCTGGAAGCCCGTGAGCGCGCTGATCGCAAGGGCGTTCTGACCGCCCCGATGGCGGTTGGCGATTCACTGCTGGCGCTCGGGCAAGGCGGCAGGCTGAGCCGCTGGGTGTCGAAGCGTTAGCCGCCTGGGAGCGCCGGCGTCTCGCCGGCAAAAGCGTTCTGGAACATCTCCGAATTCGTACGGTGGATCAAGCGAGGCGGATCCACCGAATGCCCCGCAATCCGATGAACCCGTTTGCTCGATCCCCAACTCGTAAATAGGGTCGTTTCGCTGCGCGAAACGGGCCGGCGGGACGCCGGCGCTCCCCAGGGGGACGCATCCCGCCTAACTTTTCTCTAGCCGCTTGAGTTCGTGGGGGAAGTTGGCTTCGATCAGCCGGAGCGTGTCGTTGTAGGAATCCTTTAGCCCGAGCTTCTGGTAGGCGCGAGCCATCAGCACCAGCGCGTCGGGCGTCGAGTCGGCGCCGTCGTAGTTTTCCAGCAGGTATTCGCAGCGGTTGACGGCGGCGACCCAGGCGCCGCGCCGGTAGTAATAGTCGGCAATCTCCAGCTCGCGGCGGGCGAGGATATTGCGCAGGAAGATCATGCGTTGCCGCGCATCGGGCGCGTAGCGGCTTTCGGGGAAGCGCGTGACCAGCAGCTTGAAATCGAGGAAGGATTGCTTCAGGGGGTTGGGGTCGAGCTGGGCCAGGTCGCGGGGGAGTATCTTGTCGAACACGCTCTCGAATCGCTTGAAATTGGCCAGCGCCTTGATGTAGTAGGCGTAGTCGACATGCGGGTGTTCCGGGTTGAATTTGATGAAGTCGTCCGCCTGGGCGATGGCGATGTCCGGTTCCTGGCTCTTGTAGTTGGCGTAGGCGATTTCCAGTTGGGCCTGCTGGGCGTAGGGGCCGAACGGGTAGCGCGACACCAGGGTTTCGAATTTCTCGATGGCCAGCAGGTAGTTGCCGTTTTTCATCTGTTTTTTGCCTTTTTCGAACAGCGTCCTGGCGTCGCCCTCGGCGGTAACGTCGCTGTGCTTGTCGCCGGTCGTGGAGCAGCCGGCGAGCCAGAGCGGCATCAGCATGCAGAATAGGCGGATAACAA
>DRPO01000137.1 GCA_011330835.1 Gammaproteobacteria bacterium
CAAGCGACTCGCCATCGACGAGGAAGAAATGCCCCGCCTCAAGGACGCTTACGCCCGGCTGGATACGGCCTCGCGGGAAAAGCGCGGTCTGCGCGATGACCTTGAATCGGCAGCCGAGGATTACCGGCGCGACCTGCCCCGGCTGAAAAAGGCTCGGCGCGATCGGGGGCTAACGCGCTTTCTGTTGTTCGCCTTCGCGCTGCTGGCGCTCGGCTTCTGGGCTGCGTGGGGACTGCTGACTTTCGCGCCTGACGCGCCGCTGGTCGAGCGCGTCCACGCGCTGGCCGCCGCCAATGTCATTCATTGGGACGATCGTTATCAGTTCTGGCTGTTGCCGCTGGCCGTGCTGTTTTCGGCGTTGGGCATTTTCGAGATTGTCCAGCTGGCGCGGCTGAAAAAGCGGGTTCGGGAACTGGATTCCAGCGTTGGGCAACTGGCGGAGCAGCTCGACCGGGTTCGTCTCGATACCCAGAAACCCGCCGAGGCGTTCGATGACCGGGTCATGCGCCTGTTGGCCGTCGTGGGCGATGCGTCCGGCGACGAGGACGAGTCCGATGACTTGCCGGCCCGCGTCAAATCGATGGAGGACCAGGCGAGAGCGCGCCTGGCGAGAGCCGATGAGGTCTCCGATCTGGAGAAAGCCATCGGGAGCCGATTCGATAGCGAACTGGCCGCGCTCGATCAGCAGATCGAAGCCATAAAGGGCGCTATTACCGCCGAACAGCAACGGCTCGACGAAGCGGCGCGAATCCGGCTGATGAGCGACAATCTCAATATCCAGATGGCCGATCACATGCATCGCATCAAGGTCAACGAGGTCGCCGGCAGTCTGCTCGAATCGGCTTCGCATCACCTCTCGCATCGCTTCAACCAGTCCATTCTGCAACTGGCGGGCGCGGCGCTGCCCAAGTTCACCCAGGGGCGCTACCAGCATCTGAAAATCGACGAAAATCTCAATGTTCGCGTCTTCTCCAACGAAAAGCGGGACTTCATGGAGTTCGACGAAATCTCCAGCGGCACCCAGCGACAGATCATGCTGGCGCTGCGGCTGGCGATGTCGCAGGAGCTGATTCGCGCGCTCGAAAGCGGGCGGCAATTCATCTTCTTCGACGAACCCTTCGCCTTTTTTGATCAGCAACGGATCAGGGAGACGCTCAACGCCCTGCCTCAGTTCAGCGAGGAAATCAGCCAGATCTGGCTGGTCGCGCAAGAGTTCCCCGAGAACGTCAACGTCGATCTGTTTATTCCTTGCTCCACCGAGGCGCAGTCGCTCGCCACGGGTTGACAACTTTTTTCCGGCATACGGGTTCAACAAGATGCTCTCGCGTTTCAAACGGTATTTGAGGAGCGAGAACTCCGCAATCCTGTGAGAAATGCGGGTTAATGGGCTTTTGGTCGCGAGATTGATGGCTCCGGGAGAATCCCCACAACGGATTCCTCCGTAGTGATATAGACTCTACTTCTCGCGCCCAAGAATACCCCATTCAGGGCGCGCATCTTTTCGCCGACAGCGTTATAAAAACTTGACGTAGCGCCACTATGCCTGCGTTTTTACGCCTTGCTCTCGACGAAAACCTACGCACCCTGAATGGGATATTCTTGAGCGCGAGAAGTATAACGCGGCCACACTCTGAGCGGGAAGCTCAACGGAGGACAGACGACATGGAGAACCCGGGCTCAACAAATCCGACAAACCAAACCCGACCGTCTGGGCCGTCGCGGCCCCAGGGGGGCTTTGACGCCTCGCGGTGGCGCCTGCTGATCGGACTCTCGCTCGTTCTTGCGCTTGTTATTGTCTGGCCCCTGTCGGCCTGCGCCAATGAAGTCTTTCTCTCCGCGGATGAACAACGCTTTCTCGATGCCGAGCAGGCGCTGAAAAAGGGCGATCTGGCCGCCTATCAAAAAATCAGCGCGCAAATGCGGGACAAGACGCTGCTTCCTTATCTGGAATTTCAGCGCGTTTCCCGGGATCTTTCCAACACCAGCGCCGTCGAAGCGTTCCGCGATCAATATGCTGGCAGCTATCTGGAGCACCGGCTGTACCAGCGCTGGGTTCGTTGGCTCGGCGGCAACCGGCGTTGGCGACAGTTTCGCGCGGTCTGGCGCGGCGATGGGGGCGAGGCGCTGAAATGCTACGGCGCCCGGGCGGATCTGGCCGAGGAAGGAGCCACCGCGGCGGTTCTGGAGGAAGCCAAATCGCTCTGGCTCAAGGGCGGGTCGGTCGATGACGCCTGCGACCCGTTGTTCCAGCGGCTGGAAAAACTCGGCGTGATCACCCCGACGCTACGCTGGCGGCGAATCGAGCTGGCCATGGATGCGGGCAAAGTCTCGTTGGCCCGCTATCTCGCCAAAAAGCTGACCGGGCGGGACAAGAAGGATTTCACTCGGTATCTGAAAACGCACCGCCAGCCCGAGGCGATGCTGAAAAAAGCCGTTAAGTGGAAGGATACCCCGAGAAATCGCAAGATCATCGCGCATGGCGTCAAGCGTTACAGCCGCGAGGACACCGTGGAC